>JAJYMP010000362.1 GCA_021786915.1 Chloroflexota bacterium | reverse complement strand
AGCGTCCCCTACAGCGAGGTCTACCTCGACACGGTCCAGTGCGCGATGCGAAGTCGCCGCTGGTTCCGCGTCCCGGAGGGCGCGCAGTAGGGCACGTGTGGCTTCAACAGGTGCAACACGACGGCCGGGGAGGCGCCAGCGGCGCTCCCCGGCCGAACCACATGATCACGACGAGGACACGGCGATGCCCGACAACGCGCCGACCAACCGAACTGAACTGCTGGCGAACCCGTTCCGACCCGGCAACGGCGTCCCCCCGCCATATCTCGCCGGCCGCGACGCGATGCTCGCCGAGTTCGAGCGCTTCCTTGCCGAGCCGCACCCCCTGCATGCCAATTGGACGCTGACCGGGCTGCGTGGCACCGGCAAGACCGTGCTCCTTGGCGAGTTCACCGCTCGTGGCGAGCGAGCCGGCTGGCTGTGCCACGCGCGCGAGCTGGGTGACCGCCACCGCGACGAGGAGCGGCTGGTCGAGGCCGTCGCCGCCGACTGCGATGCGCTGGTCCGCCGCTGCGACGCGCTCGCCGGCGTTGGCCATGCCGTCGAACGCGGGCTGCGCTTCCTGCGGCCGCGTCGGATTACTGTTGGTGAGATCGGCCTCGAGCCCGCTTACGAGGCGGCCTCGGTTGAGCCGGCCGATGCGCTCTGCGACGCCCTGGGCGAGCTCGACCGCGCGGTCGCCGGGGCCGGTCGACCTGGGGCCCTGCTTCTCTACGACGAGGCGCATCTCCTCACCGACGATCGGCGCCGCGGGCAGTACCCGCTCTCGTCGCTGCTCGCGGCACTGGGCCGGGTGCAGCGCGACGCTCCCCGGGTCCGGATCGTCCTGTGCGGCCTGCCGACGCTGACGCTGAACCTCAAGCGCGCCCGGACGTACGCCGAGCGGATGTTCCGCCACGGTGTGGTCGCCAATCTCGAGCGTGAGGACGCGTGGGATGCGCTCCGGATCCCCCTGGCCGGAAGCGGCCGCACGTTTGGGATGGACCTGGTCGGCGACATCGTCGAGGCCACCGACGGCTATCCGTACTTCCTGCAGTTCTTCGGTGGCTTCCTGTGCAGCCGCGTGCCGAGGCCGGGGATCGAGCGCGCCGACTGCGCCTCGGTCGAGCCCGCATTGCTGCACGAACTCGACCTCGCGTTCTTCGAGGACCGGTATGCGGTGGCCGGACCCGCTGGCGGGCGGGTGCTGGACGTCATGGCGCGCCATGCGGGGAGCGTCACGGCCCTCGAGATCCGACGCGCGCTGCCGGAGACCGCGAACATCGACCAGGTCGTCGGCCGCCTGCTCGAGCGGGGCCTTGTCTTCAGGCCGTCACGCGGGCGGTACGACTTCGCCCTGCCGCTGTTCCGCGCCTACCTCCGGCGGCGGGCGAATCTCACAGAACTATCGCGGAGGCGATAGAAGTGCCGGGCCACAAGCGGACGACCGTCGGACCCGTCAACCGGCGCCGGCGCGCGACGTGGGGGCGGATCGGCGGGCTCACCACCCGCGCACGCTACAGCGGGAACGAGATGACGCGCGCCGCGCGCGCTGGATTCCAGGCCATGTTCGAGCGGGAGGTCGACCCGGGAGACAGGCTCCGGGCGTCCGACCGCGCCCTCCGGGCGCGCTCGGCGATGCGCGCGCACATGCTCCAGCTCGCGGAGCGGAGTGCGGCCGCCCGCGCTCGCCGGCGCGAAGAGCAAGGCTGACCGCGGCCCGACGTCAGGCGGGGTCGCCACGCTGTCGGCCCCCGGAGATCCGGTCGACGGGCGAGAGCTTCCGAGCGGCGGCCAGCGCGCGCTCCTGGCGCGTCGATGCGGCGTACCGCCGGACCATCTCGGACGTGCGCCAGCCCGCGATGGCCATGAGGTCCGACTCCTGGCCCCCCGCCGCGAGCCACTGGTGGGCGTACGCGTGCCGGAAGTCGTGGGGGTGGATCCGCCGGCTGAGGCCGGCCTCGAGGCCCCGGGCGTGGATGATGTCGCCCAGGCCCGACTCGCGCAGCCGCCCGTAGCGTCCCAGCCACAGCCACGACAGGTCGGCGGCCTGATGCTTGGCGCGCTGGCGCAGGTAGCGGTCGAGGGCGCGCGCGGTCTGGTCGCCGATGGCGACGTCACGCGTTCTCGAGCCTTTGCCCGTGACGCGGAGCACGCCCCGCTCGAGGTCCACGTGCTCCAGCTCGAGCCCCAGCAGCTCGGCGCGGCGGATCCCGGTGTCGGCGAGCGTCCGCACGATCGCCTCGTCGCGGCGACCGAGGATGGTGCGGTCTCGCTCGCAGGCGGCGAACAGGGCGCGGAACTCGGGCTCCCGCAGGACCGGGGGCGGCTCCTCGGGCAGCCGCGGCGGCTTCATCCGGTCCATGGGGCTGTCGCGGATCTCGCCCTCCTCGACGAGCCACCGGAAGAACGCGTGCGCGCCGCGGTACCGGTTGTGGGCGGTCGCGGGCTTCCAGCGGTCGAGCAGCTCGGTGATCCACGCCTCCACGTGCTCGCGCCGGATCGACCCGGGGGCGCTCGGCATCCCGTTCTCGCGGAGGAAGGCCGCGAGCTGGCGGACGGCCGTCGCGTACGTGGAGATGGTGGCCGGGCTCATCCGCTGGGCGCGCAGGTGCCGGCGCCACGACTCGACCAGCTCTTCGAGGCCGCCCGGGGCGGGCTCGGACGTATCATGGCCGGCGGTTGGGACGACTGCCATACCGGGTTCCTCGCGCTTGCTCTTCGAGCCGAATCGTGAAATAGCATATGCGCCAGGAGCGGTGGAGGCCAGTCCCCACCTCGCGAATCACGAAGCACATGCGCTTCGTGAGCACGAATCGTGTCGGGGCGTGGCGCAACGGTGGCGCACGTGCTTTGGGAGCACGAGGATGTGGGTCCGAATCCCACCGCCCCGACCAATTCCTCTCTTGGTGAATGACGTGAATCATGACCGCGATTGACGCGAATCATGACCCTTTCGACGTGAATCATGACCGCGAGGCGGTCCGTGAGCACGAACACGCCCTGGAAGTTGGTGAATTCCGGCGGACGAGCCCCGTGGCGATCGGGACGCCGTCTACAGCGTCGCTGAGCGAGCGGCCAGCATCGCCTGCCAGGGAGCCATGAGATCCCCTCGCCAGGGTGAGAACAAGCCGCCGTACGCCAGCCCGAAGGTCGCGAACAGGATGGCGAAGTAGGTCGGCGTCTCTCGCTCGATGCCCGCTTTCCGGCACGCTGCGTAGGTCGCCGCCCTGAGCTCGGCATACAGGGCCACGTCAATCTTCGCGATCAGCACGAGCGTCCGGAGCGCCTGATGCGGGGCGACGAGCGCGGGGCCTTCTCGCTCGTGTCCATGGCCGGGTGGCGCGTCCTGGCCGCCGCGGCCCGCGCCGGCGACTGGGCGGCCGCGGCCGACGTCGCGCACGTGTCGGGGGCGTGGCCGGGCCGCGACGTCGTGCCCCTCGGGTCGCTGTATCGCGAGCCGCGGCGGGACCCGCTCCGCGGCCGCCCGCGCCGGCGGGCCCGCGGCCGTGCGCGCCCGCCTCCGCGCGCTGCCCGGCGTCGTTCGCCCCGACGACCTGCTCTCGCGGCACTGGGACCGGCGGGTCGCCGCGGCCGCCGCCGGCGACGCCCCGGGCACCGTCGTCCCCCTCGGCGCCTACGCCCCCGACTTCCGCCGCGGCCTCGGGCCCGGGGCCCGCGCCTTCGGGTACGGCGAGTGGTGCCCGCCGTACCTTCTGGGACTTCTGGCCGAGGTGCTCGGCGTTGTGACGGGATCGACTGCCCCCTGAGTTGAGGAGAGATCCCCGCCACGGCAATCGTGACGCTGGTGTCTTAGGTCGTCGGGCAGTCGCAACCGACTGGCGCGTCGCGGGATGAAGGGAGATGCTTGACGCCTCGCGGTCGGTGCCAAACACTGTGGTTCATGTAGGCATCCTATACGAATCGGTATAGGATCACGACATGAAACACAGTAGTGGAGGGTGGACGATGGGCTGCGGCGACCTACCGGCGTACTTCCTCCGGCGGCGGATCCCGGTCATCAACCTCAAGTCTGACGACTGGCCCCGCGCCATCGCCCAGACAGGCATATCCGAGCCGCAGACGGCCGTGTGCCTGCAGCGCCTGTCCGCGCGGGGGCGCGTGTCGCGGATACGACGCAACCTCTATCTCGTCGTCGACCCGGTCCGCGAGGCCCCCGTCGAGTCGGTGGCCTCTGCGTGCTTCTCGCACCTCGACCACTACGTCACCACGGACCGGGCGCTCGTCTTCCACCGCCTCATCGACCAGCCCACCCCGGCAATCACCGTGGTCACGGCTGAGTCCAGGGCGATCGGCCTGCGCGTGCGGGGACTTGAGATCCGGTCCGTGTACATGCCGGCGTCACGCCTGCAGCGGGCGTCACAGGAGAACTACTACAGCACCACGTCCGACGGGTACCCCGTGGTCATCGCCACCCGCGCGCTGGCCGTTGCGGACGCGCTGGCCCACCCGTCGTGGATGACGCACTACTCCCTCCTCCCGGAGGTCGTCTCGGCCTTCTCGGCCCGCGACCTCTCGGTCCTGTCGCGCCTCTGCCTCGACCGCAGCCGCGCGGCCGCCCAGCGGCTCGGCTATCTTCTCGAGGAGGCCGGGATCGACGCGCCCCCGGAACTGGCCGCCTTCCACCCGGTCAGCGCGGTCTACCTCGATCCTCGGCACCGCCGGGCCGGGCTCTTCTCGACGAGGTGGATGACGCGTGGCTAACAGCATCCGGACGCAGCAGGACATCGCGGCCGACTACCAGGACGCACGGCAACGCGAGGACGAGGCTGCGATGGCCCGCTTCAGGAACGAGGAGGCCTGCCTCGTCCTGCTGTCGATCCTCGAACGACTGGCGTCGGACCCCGACTCGTTCATCCACGGGGTGGCGGTCAAGGGCGGCATCCTGATGGCCGGCGAGCTGCGCTCGCGCCGGGTCTCGGCGGACATCGACACCACGGCCGGCCACCTCAAGAGGGTCGACACCGCCGACGTCATCGAGGACGTCCGAGAGGCCGGCCGTCGGTACAACGTCCGGGCTGACGGGCCCCCGGAGCGCACCGCCGGCGGCGAGGTCATCCACCTGCGGTTCGACTCGCTAACGGATGGCGGCACCGCGAAGATCGAGGTGAGCATTCGCGAAGACCTCGTCTTCGAGGCGCGGGACGCCCTCTTCAACGTGACCGACCTGGGACTCGACCCGTTCACCGTCCCGGCGCTGGCGAAGGTCGAACTCGTCGCGGAGAAGATCCGCACCCTCGTCCAGCGCGGCCAGCCGCGCGACCTGTTCGACCTGCGGCTGTACTTGTACGACTCCGGCTGGCACCTCGACCCAAAGGACCTCCTCACGGCGGTCAATGCCAAGCTTTCGAAGACCAAGCACAAGAAGTGGAAGCCGGGCCTCTGGACGAGCCACCTCGACGAGATCGAGGCCAACTGGCTCATGACGCTCAGGCAGTGGCTCGACCCCGAGCACATCCCCTCCTACGAGACAGCGCGGAGCGATGTGGAGCGGCGCCTGAAGCAGTTGAAGCTGGGGTAGGCGCGCCTTCGCCGCCCGCGATGATCGCGATCGTCGTCATGAAGAACGGCAAGGAGATCGCGTTCAACATGATCCGGATGCAGATGGTGATGATCGTCGCGATCGCGTGCAGATGAAGAAGAGCGATGCCGTCTGCCGTTGTGGCGCGCGCCGCGCCGTCGTCGCATCTCACTCGACTCCGAAGCCTGACCCGATAGCGGCGCACCGGATAAGCAGTCCGTGCCACAGATGGCGTCGTTCGAGGGGGCAAGGGAGCCCAATCGGCTGCAGGCTTGGTTTTGCCTACGATGTCGTAGACGTTTCATGCAGGCTCTGGTAGAGTCCCCGGCAAGGGACCGCCCGCCCGGGCGGCGACGAACCAGAGGACCTCGAGATGCTCACGCTCAGCCAGGCGGCCGAGGCGCTGGGCGTGACGGCAGCCACGCTCCGCCAGCAGATCCACGCGGGACAGCTCAGGGGCCGCAAGCTCGGCAGCCAGTGGATCGTCGACGAGGAGGACCTCGCCGAGTACCGGCTGCACAGCTCGGGCCGCGTGGGCCGGCCGTTCGCGGGCCAGCCAGGGTACGTCGACACCCAGCACGTCCGGGTCCGCCTGTTCCTCGCCCCGGCCGACGGGCGCGGCCACGACGCGCTCTGGCTGCAGTACCTGCGCGAGAGCTGGGTGCTCGACCTCGACTACCGGGACCCGCGCCGGTTCGTGCCGAGCCGCGAGACGTACGGGTCGCTCGACCTGCTCACGGGCACGCCGCCGGGCGGGCGGACGTTCGAGTTCTGGAACCGCCGCCACGTTGCCCTCGAGATCGGGGCGGCGCCCGCCACGGTCGACCTGCTGCCGGCGCAGGACCCGACCTTCCCGATGCCCGTGGTCACGTTCCACGACGGCCCCATCTGGGACGCGGAGCGGGTGCAGCGCTGGGCCGCGCAGCACGGGCCGGCAGAGCGCCGGAGCCAGCCGATCCCCGGCTGACGGGCGGGTCGATCAGCGGGTCCGCCTCAGGCTCACGATGGCCGGGCGAGGTCAGCCGTCCAGCGCTGTCGGCAGCAGGCGGCCGCGAAGGGCCCACACAGCCACGAGCGGGACCGGCCCGAGTCCGACGACGAGCACGTCTGTCGCCCCGACCGCCCCGCCGGTGAGCACGGACGCGAGCACGCGGGCGAAGAGCGCGAGGAACACGAGGCTGTAGGCCGAGGCCCCTGCGAGGACAAGACGCCGACCGTTCGCGGACACGCTCCACCTCAACGCCATGTGGGCCCGTCCACCCGGGCGCAATGGAGTCGTCGGCGAGAGCCCCGAGATGTCAATATCGGCAGGAGGTCCGAGGCGTTCTCGGGCCGGAAGGAGCCTGTGCCGATGTGAGCGCCTCAGACTCGCAGACCGCCGTTGACATCCTCGTCGTGGGCTGGGGCGTGATCGGCGTGCTCCTGATGCCGTCGGTGTGGTTTCACGTCATCCGGATCTCGCGCGGGCAGTCAGCCGAGGGGCCTGTCGCAGGCGCGCTCTACCTCCTCCTGCTCACCGCGGTCATGCTGTTCTTCGTCGCCTCGATCATCGCCAGCGTCGTCCTCGTGGCGCGCTTCGCGGGGTTGTCCGTTTAGGACGAGTTGTTCTGAACGACACTGGCCTTGGTGAATCGCGGACCGACTTCACGTTGTCGTTGGTGACCCCAAGTCCGACTCGGGCGCTCTCGTCGTGCGAAGATGGCCGTCAGACTTCGGGTGATTCACCACTCTCTTGGTGAACGACGTCGATCGGCTTTCGGCACCGACCGAGTTCCACTTTCGATTCTGCATGGTCCGTGGTCCACAACCACCCGCCTGGTCATCGTTGTCATCGTTCCGAGCCGCGTGCTTTCGGGTCGTCTTTGACCGCGCAATGAACCGGAAACCGGTACTTCTGGGGCAGTACTCGATTGAGGCGGGGTTCGTCGACGCTCGGCATAGGTGTTGGCTGCCAGGAACCGCGGCGGCGCGAGCGAGCGAGCGAGCCGGACGGCGACCAGCGCGGACACCGGGGCGAGGTGTCCACACTGCTGCGCAAATTCCCTGCCGCACCCGTACCGACCGCATGGAGTGTGGGTCCGTGACGCGGCACGAGGAGCGGCCGGACGACGTCGAAGTCGGATGGATTGCGCCGGGGCGGCGGCTGTCTCCGGCGGCTTGACGCGTTGGAACGGGGCGCAGATCCTGATGCCCGTGAGCAGCACCTTCCGGTCGCTCGACGAGCGTCGGGCAGCCAACGTCGCCGCTCTCGCGGCTGCCGTCGTCTGGCTGGTCCTCGGCTGCGTGCTCGGACTGGTCGCCATCACCTCGGGCGGCGTGGCGCTCGGGGCCCTCGCCCTGTTCGCGCTCCTCGCCCTCGCCTGCCTGGGCGCGGCGATTGCCGTCCTCCGCCTGCCGGGATCCTCGCGGGCTGGGCCCGCCGCGGTGCTCCTCGGCGTCCTCCCGGGGGCGGGTGCCGTGTGGTCGCTCGTCGCCCGCAGCGCCGATGACGGGGCCCAGTCCGGCGATCTCGCCATCGAGATCGCCGCCCTGTCCGCCGCCGCCTTCACGCTGGCGGCATGGCGGGTGGGTCGCTCCGCCTCCTGAACTGGGCCAGCGCGTCATCCGCCTGACTGGAGTGTTCTCCTTTGCCTGAGCGTCGCGCCCCGCGCCGGCCATCCAGTCATCGTTGAAGGGGCTATCCGGTTGGCTCCGGTGACCACAAGATGTAGTGGCCGGCGGTCGCCGCCGGGACCGTCAGTTGGCGGCGAGCGCCGGCCCGGTGGAGGACGGCGTCCCATCCTTGCGGCGGGCAGGCAGGCGCGCGATGAGAGCGAACACGACGGCGGTCACGCCGAGGATCGCGCCCTGCTCGGAAGGGAACCCGCCCGGCGACTTCGTCAACTCCCACGCGACCATCGGCGCGAACGCGATGACTCCGGCCAGTGCCCGCGCGTAGGCGACACGCCGGGCCAGCAGTTCGATGACTGCGAGGACCAGCAGCAGGCCGGGCAGCACGAACACCCAGCGGACCAGGAGGAAGACGGCCAGCACCGGCACCCACTCGGCTGGCGACACAGAGCCGTTCGTCCCGGCGACCGTTCCCGCAACCGCAGCGGCGTAGGACACGGCCTCGAACGCCAGCAGCACCAGCGCGGCGTTGGCGACAACACGGGCGAGCGCGGCGCGCCAGCCAAGCGGGTCGCGGCGGGTGTCCGCATGAACTCCTTGCGCCGACATCGTCATCCCCCTGTCCCCGAGGGCCACACGAGCAGCGGCGTCCGCGTGCGGTGGAGGATCGTGGCGGCGGTCGTCGACGC
>JAJYMP010000153.1 GCA_021786915.1 Chloroflexota bacterium | reverse complement strand
CGTGCACAGCAGGTCGAGCTGGTCGACGAGCTCGTCGTGGATCTCCGGCCGGTAGCCCGGAATCGGTGTGGTCACGCGACCGCAGGACAGTGGGACCGACGTGCCGTCGGCACCGGTCGCCGGCCGGCTTCGCGGCGCCGCGGGCGGCGTCGGGACGGGTGGCCCGCGAAGGGCACCGATCGGACCGACGAGCACGAGATGGCCGTCCGGAGCGTCCTCGTACCACCACCAGGGATGGCCGTCGTGGCCGTCCTCATAGAACTCGCTCCACGCGTCCTCGCCAACGACGAGGCGACGCAGCGGCAGCAGGACCAGGCGGTTGACAGCGTGCATTCCGAGCTCGGCCACGAGCAGGGCCAGGGGTCGGTTCGCCATGCCGGGATGCTCGTCGGCGTCGTTTCGGTCGGCAAGTTCGCCCATCACGTGCGTGGCCGCCTTGCGCGCAAGAGCGTTCGCGCAAGGCGTAGGCCGACGACCTCCGCCTCCGGTGCTCGCTGGCAACACAAAGGCATCCGAAACATGCCTCGCGGCCTTGACCAGAGCCTCGGACCGCCAAGGGTGCTCGCGTGCAAGAGCTGGAGCCGGGGTTCTGGAGCATGCGGCAGGTAGCGGACTACCTGTCGGTCTCTGTGGACACCGTGGAGCGGATGCGACGACGCGGCGAGATCCCCTGGCTGCGCGTCGCCGGGTCCGTCCGTGTTCCACGGCAACAGCTCATCGACCAGCTGACCGCAGGCACACACGAGGTGGCCAGGCATGGCGCAAGCAAACAAGAGGAGCCGACGCTCGAACGCCCGAACGCTCGCCCCTCGCGGAGCAACGATCATCCATCACGAGAACGGCCGGCTCACCGTCCGGGTGACCGACGACGAGGGTCATCGGACGTACCGGCGAGCCGGCCGGGACGAGGACAGGGCCAGGTCGATCCTGAACGAACTCGTGGCCGACCGGGAAGCGCATCGGACTATCGGCGGCGGGGACTTGACCTTCGAGAAGTGGCTCGACGTCTGGGAGCCGACGCTGGCCGCTGAGGGATACAAGCCCAGCGCGCTCGAACGGATTCAGTCCATCGTCCGGGTTCACCTTCGGCCCAGCTTCGGGTGGCGCAAGCTACGTGCCATCACGCCGCAGGTCGTCAAGCGCTATCGACTCGCCCGGTCCGAGGCCGGCGCGAAGAACCAGACCATCAAGAACGAACTCAACACGCTGAGTCTCGCTCTCGATGCCGCCGTCCTTGAGCGCCACATCACAGCGAATCCGGTGCGTGCCGTTCGGAACGGCGAGCGAACCCGGTACCGGTCGAGCCGCAAGCTCAAGGATGCGCCAGGGTTCGTGCGGGGCAAGCCCGTTCCCACCCTCGAAGAAGTGGACGAATTCCTCGCAGGGATTCCCTCCGACCACCCCGACAGACACACCATCACGTTCCTGTTCCGAACGGGGTTCCGCGTCGGCGAGGCCGCAGGGCTCACGTTCGACGATGTCAACGTCGACACCATGACGGTGAACGTCGTGGAGCCGATCGTATGGGTGAGGGGCCGACCGATCGCGGGGCCTCCGAAGTCACCGAACAGCGCGCGGACCATCGCAGTGCAGCCGGAGGCGATGGCGGCGGCCCTGTCTCGAGCTCCTGCCGAAGGAGACCTGTCGGGCACTCTCGTATTCGAGGAGATCGACGGCGTGCCCCTCAAGGCGGACCGATTCGACGGGCGCTTCAAGACGCTCGCCCGTCGCGCCGGTCACCCCGACTGGACGCCCCATAAGGCCCGCCACCACATCGCGTCGGTGCTCATCACCGCCGGGTACACGGCCGCAAAGGTGGCGTTCTACATCGGGGACACCGAGGAGATGGTGCTCCGTGTGTACGGTCACCTCTTCCCTTCGGAGCACGCGGCCGTCGGCGCCGCCATCGCCGAGACACTGGCGCAGCGGCCCAAGAAGGCCGCGGCGGCTCCGCCTGTGGAGCAGGCTACTGGCGAGGCGTAGTGACCTGCGGCTACCGCCCGTCCTTCACCTGGCGCACGTGGGGCGACGGGAGATCGTGACCGTCCTTGAACAGCGCGAGCACCTCCGCCCCGTAGCGCTCGAGCCTGGCCGGGCCGATCCCGCGCACGTCGCGCAGCTCGTCGAGCGTCTGCGGACGGGCCCCCGCGATCGCCGCCAGCGTCGCGTCCTCGGCCACCACGTAGGCCGGCACGCCGTCGTGCCGCGCCCGCTCCCGCCGCCACGCCCGGAGCCGGTCAAGGAGCGCGCCGTCCGGGGTCGCGGCGGCCGCCGGTCCGGGTGACGCGGAACGGGACGCCGGAGGCTCGCGCCGCGGAGCGAGGCCGGCGAGGAACCGCGACGCCTGCCGGGCGCCGGCCTTGCCGGCCGGTCCGGTCCGCCGCGCCGCCCACGAGAGGGCGAGATGGCGCCGGGCACGCGTGACCCCGACGTACAGGAGGCGGCGTTCCTCGGCCACGGCGGCCTCGTCCTTCGCCTGGCGCACGGGCAGCAACCCCTCCTCGAGCGAGGGCAGGAACACCGCCTCCCACTCGAGGCCTTTGGCGCGGTGGTACGTGAGGAGGTTCACCCCGTCCTGCACGGCCTGGGCCTCGGCCGTGTCGCGGCGCTCGAGCTCGGCGAGGACGTCCGCGAGTCGAAGGTCGGCATCCTTCGCCGCGAGGTCGGTCACGATGCCGAGCAGGAGCTCGAGGCCGGCCACCCGCTGGCGCGCCTCCTCGCCGGCCTCGTCGGACAGCTCCGCGAGCCCCAGCCTGTCGGCCAGCAGTTGCCGGAGCGCGGCGGCGAGCGCCGGGCCGGTCTCCGCGAGCTTCGCGCGCGCGAGCAGGCGGCGTGCCTGTCGCACCTCGTCGCGCTCGAAGAAGCGCTGGCCCGTCACGCGGAACCCGATGCCGGCCCGCGTCAGCGCTTCCTCGACCTCGGGCAGCTGCGCGTTCAGCCGCACGAGCACGGCGATCTCGGCCGGCGGGACGCCAGCGGCGAGGACCTCGCGGATGCCCGCGACGAAGGCCGCCAGCTCGGCCTCGCCGTCGGCGTGGCGGCGGATGACGGGCACGGGGCCCGCGGGTTGCGTCGCTCGGAGCGGACCGCGTCCACTGGTCGCGATGAGACGATTGGCGAGCGCGAGGACCTGCGGGCTCGAGCGGTAGTTCTCGGTGAGCGCGACCGTGCGTGCGCCGGGGTGCCGCTCGGCGAACCGGAGCAGGAACTCGGGTGATGCACCCGCGAACGTGTAGATCGTCTGGTCGGGATCGCCGACGACGGCGAGGTCGCGCGACTCGCCCAGCCACAGCTCGAGCAGGCGCTCGGCGAGCGGGTTCGTGTCCTGGTACTCGTCGACCATGAACCAGCGCTTCCGGATCCGCACGACCGCCGCGGCGTCGGTGTCGGACTCGAGCAGCTCGACCGTCCGGACGAGCATGTCCTCGAAGTCGAGCCGCCCGGCCCGCGCCTTGGCCCGCTCGTAGTCGCGATAGAGCCGGGCGAAGAGCTCGGGCGGGAGTGGCGCGCGCGTCCCGCCCCCCTCGACCCAGCGCTCGGGCGGGATGCGGCGCACCTTGGCCCACTCGATCGCGTCGGCGAGGTCCTTGGCCGGCGTGAAGCGATACCCGCCGGGCAACCGCCGGGCGAGCGGAACGAGGAGCTCGAGCTTCGACGGCAGGACGGCTGGCAGCGGATCTCCGTCATGGCGTGACGGCCAGAAGTGGCGCAGCTGGGCGAGGGCCGCCGCGTGGAACGTGCGGGCCATCGCACGCCGATGGCCGAGCGCGGCCATCCGCTCGACCATCTCGCGGGCGGCCTTCTCGGTGAACGTGACGAGGAGGACCTGGTCTTCCGGCACGACCCCGGTCTCGATCGCGAATGCCGCGCGGCGGCTGACGACCCGGGTCTTGCCGGAGCCCGCCCCGGCGATGATCGCGAGCGGCCCGCTCGCGGAGAGGACGGCCTCGCGCTGCGCAGCGTTGAGGTCAGCGAGGAGACGCTCCGGCGATTGCGCGGAAGCGTGGGCGACCGACGGCGGCGGTAGGTCCGAGGGCGCTGCGGCCAGTGCCTCGTCGGCCAGCGGGGGCTCGGGGATTGGTGGGACGGGTTCTGCAACCGAGGCGACGGCGGCGACGGGCGGTGCGTCCGGCAGCCCGAAGCGGGCCGCCCAGTGGTCGAGCGGTGCGGGGCGGTGCAGGGCCGCGAGCTCGCGGGCGAAGGTCGCCAGGGCCTCCTGCCCGATGAGCCGCAGGGCGGCCTTGCTGAGCAGGCCGTACCCCCGGTCGTCGATCTGGCGGTCAATGGTCGATCCGAGCTGGTCGCACTTGATGACGCATTCGAGCCCCTCGACGCGGCGGCGCGGCCGCACGATCCGGGCCCCGTTCGAGACGAGCACAAGGCTGTGGAACTCCGGGTGGATGGCGTATGGGCGGCGGGGCAGGCGGACCATCCCAGAGCGCACGACCTCCTCGAGCACCGCGATGTGCTTGCGGTTCTGCTCGAGCGGCGAGGCCATCCCGATCCGCCGCCTGCCGACGAAGCGCTCCCACTCCCCGCGCTCGCTGATCGCCACGCCCTCGGCAAAGTGCTTGCTCTCGCAGACCCACACCTCGAGGAGGCGGTTGATGATGAGGTGGTCGATCTGCGCGACACGGGCGCCGCACTCGATGCGCAGATCGTGGATCGTCGCGACGTTCCGGGCATCGGCGTAGCGGAACTCGATCTCGTAGGCTGCGTCGCGCTCGCCCTGGGCTCCGGCGCGGACGGCCCGGATCTCATGCTCGATCTCCCGTCGCGTCGCGGCCGGCAAACCGGGACGCGTGAGAAGGGCGGCGAGCGCATCGATCAGCGGCTGCTTGTCGTCGGCTTCCTTGATCCGCATCGCCTCTCCGCGCCGCGTCACGAGCGCCCCCAACCCGCACGTAAGGGTAGCGAGTGGCAGAAACCCGAACGAGCCGGAACCGGCGTTCGTGCCCAGGCAAGCGAAGCTCGTGCCGACGGGTGGGCGGCCGAGGACGCGCTCCCGACCGGAGACCAGAAACCGGACCGGATCAGCGGCGGCCGAAGCGGATGCGCGGAGGACGCGGCACCGGCATGCCGTGGCTGGCAAGGATCGTAAGGGCAGTGCCGGTCACGAGAAAGCCAGTGGCACGGTAAGCGTCGGTGAAGGCTCGGCTGAGGCGAGTGCGGGTGTGCGTCGTCGCCGGCAGCGCTTCTAGGAGCCGGATGGCGTTCGAGACGTCGCCCTTCGTGTTCCGCGCGAGCGTCCAGATGATGAGGCTGACCACAGCCTCCTCCCGGGCCGGCGTCCTGGGCTCCATTGCGAGCAGGAGGTCGCCAATGTCCTTCCGGCGGGACGCGGTTCCCTCGGTCTGGATGGCGGCCGTGAGCCGCTCCACGATGATCGTCTCGGTGACACCCTGTCCGGCCACAGCCCGGAACAGCTCCTCTGGGCCGGGCACGTGATCGAGCATCGTCTTTGCGATCTCGGTGCGCTCGTCCTCGGTGGTCGCGGCCGCCCACGTCTGGAACGCCGCCGTTTGCCCACGGACGGGATGAGCTACGAGCTCGGGAACGACGCTGGCGATCTGGACGGGCGGTGGGAGGGACTCGAGCCAGCGCGCCAGATACGAAGGGTCACTGGGCAGGATCTCGAGGACGGCGGCGGGATCAGGAGCCACGGTCGCATCCAGGGGTGCGCCGGCCCCTCGCGCGGCTCGCGCCACGGTAATCTGGGCCCGAACCAGCTCCACCTCGAGTGCGGGTGTCGCTGGCGCCACCCCGAGGTGGCCCGCAAGCCGACCCAGGGCCGGACCGGGCAGGATCGACGCGACGTGCGGGACATGTGCCAGTGCCAGGGTCGCGACCGCTGCTCCGGGCGCGGTAGCCGCGCCGGCCAGGCCGCGCTCAATATCGTCGACGATCGCCTGGTGAACTACATCCGCGACCTGGGGCGAGATCGAGGCCAACGGCGCGACGCCGTTGTAGAGCATCGTCCGCACGGGCTGGAGAGGCAGCTGCCATGGCCGGGCGGTGAACAGCGCTGGGATGGCCGGTCCGATCGTCGAACTTGGCTCGGGTGACGCCAGCCGCGCGAGCGGTGCGAGGGCAGCCGAAAGGGCGGCGAACGGCGTGTCCTCGGTGAAGGTGGCATTCTCGCCGAGAGCGCGAGCGATCACGGCGACAGCCTCGTCGCTCGTGTCGGCAGACGCCGTCTCATCCCCGACGCGCTCCGCGAGCAGCGGCCAGTCGTCGGGCCCCGCGAGGGAGAGTGCGCTGAGGGCGAGCCCGCGTCGCGCGACCGGCGTCACGAGTCGCCACAGGTCGGCATCATCGCGGACCACGTCGTAGAGAGCCGCCTCCTCCGTCGCCAAGAGCGCCCACGCCGCGTCGGCCAGCAGCTCCGCGTCGAAGTCGCTGCGCTCCTCGATCGTCCGGAGCAGGCTGGCGCCCAGGCGCTCCTGCTCCGAGTCGGCCAGCGAGCTCCAGTGGTCACCAACGTCGTCGGACGCTGCGCTGAGCAGCTCGCGGGCAACGTCGGCCGGCAACACCGCGAGCGGCTCGAGCAGCATCGACTCCGAGGACCTGATGCCGCCGGCGACCCGCGCCCACACGCGCTTTCGCGTCGGCTCATCGAGCTGGTCAGCCATGCAGGCGACCTGGGTCGTCCTGTCGACGGCCTGAAGGAGGCGGTCGTCGGCGAGAAGATGGCGGACGAGAAGACGCCCGTGGTTCCGCAGTGCCAGGCGCAACGCCGGAACGAGCTGGTCGTCGCCGAGATCGCGGTCTGCGCGCAGCTGCTCGATCGCCCCGACCGCCTCGCGGCCGGCCGGCCCGAGATCGTAGTTGAGCGTCTCGGCCACTTCGACCAGCGCGGTGAGCACGTTATTCCGCTCCTGCCCGATCTCGTTGGGTACGAGTTGCGCCAACAACTGCACCGCCTTCCGGCGCTCGTCCTCGGGCTCGCGGGCGACCGCCTCGGATACCTCCTCGGGGTTGTCCACCGCCACGTCCTCGATGAGCTGCCCGAGATCCTCGTTCCGGAGTGCGACGGTCGTGGCCGCGCGCTCGAGGAACAGGAGGTCGCGGCCTGGATCGTGGACCTCCTGAACGCGAACGAGATAGCGCCGGAGCTGAGCCCGCTGGGCCTCCAAGATCTCCCTCTCCTGGTCACACGCGACCATGGTCGTGGCATCAGCCGGCGTGAGAGGTTCGGCGTCCTGCGGCGCTGTGCTCGTCGCGGCGCCGCCCGACGTGGGCGTCGGCGTGCCGCTCGCCGTCGCCGCCTCAGGCGAGGGGGCGCCAGTGCCCGGTTCAAGAGGCACGCCGTGCTCCGCAACCAGTCGGTGCTTCTCGAGGAGGTCGGCGATCCGCCGGTTGGGATTGGAGGGCGAGTTGAGGAGGAGCGTCGGGAGCCCGGGTGCCTGCGGAAGATCGGCCGCGAAGAGGGGGAACTCGGTTTCGAGCGCGGTGAGCTTGGCAATCTCGGGGGCGCGCTCGAGCCAATCGAGCCCACGAGATGCGGCAATCCTGGCGTTGGCAGCGAAGTTGTTGAGCAGCACCTTGACGCGCCGCGGGCTACGCACGTGGGAGGGGATGAGCGCGTAGAGCACGCGGTCAACCGCGCGCCCGTCGGGTTCCGACGTCCGTAGCTCGGCCCACAGCCCGCCGCGCTGCTCGACGAGCTGGCGGGCGAAACGCGAGAGGCGGGCGCCGCGTAGCGGTGGCAGGGCCAGCTGGAACTGGAAGACCTTGTCGAAGAACTCGCTCGCCGAACTGCGATACGGGTTCGAGGTGTCGATGGGAACGGCGCGCTCCGGATCCTTCAGCGCAGCGGCGAGGACGTCGCGATCCGCCGCAACCACGAACACGCAATGCTTCTCCCCGAAGAAGCTGCGGATCGCCGCGAGCGTCTCTGCCACCCGCTCTCGCGGGCAGCGATCCAGCTCGTCGATGAAGAACACGAGCCGGTTGTGGCCCTTTCCACCCTTGAGCTTCGACTGGGTGGCGAGGTCGACGAGCTCGAAGAACCTTGCACGAAGCTGCTCCGCAGTCGGCTCGCCCTCTTCGAGGTCGACCTTCAGCCCGCCGAAGATCTGGGTGACCAGGGCGCCGAGCAGGGCACCGACCACCGACGCAGGGAGAAGACCGGGAAGCGTCTTGCCGATCTCGTCGGTGGGTTTCCCGTTGAACACGGCCGCAACGAGGCCGATTGCGATCCCAAGCGCCATCACGAGAACAACGAGGATCAGGAACGCCATGCCGAGGTAGGACACGAACCGCCGCCAGCCGATCGCGCCGATGTTCACGTGACCGGATCGACTCTTCTGGTAGAGCCCGCGGCTAAACGGCCGACCCTCGTCGCTCTCCGGGTCAAACCCGAGAGCCGCCGCGACGTGCGAGATGAAGTTCCGCTGGAGCGGCTCGCCCGAGTAGGCCCAGGCGTCGAAGGTGATGAACTTCACGCCCTTCCGGCGGCTCTCAACCTCGGCCTTCAGGAGCGACCCGAAGCTGCTCTTGCCCGAGCCCCACGCGCCGAACAGCGCGATGTTCACGGGCGGTTCCGCTGAGATCACGAGGTCGGCCACACGCGCGGCGATGGGCGCGTGCTGGAACCGGTCGTCCTCCTTCGAGTCGAGGGCGCGGTCCGGGATGAGGTCCGCCTCGGATAGGGGGGTCGCGGGACCAGAAACGGACACGGTCATCGCCTCGTGGACAGGCGGGACGTTGTAGAGATGTTGGTGATACGAGTCTGCAACGTCAAGACATGGTTGCCGCGTTTGTGAAGCGGACACGCATCGCATGCTCCCTCGAGCCCGTAGTCCGACGTCTTGCCCGAGTCGATCCCGGGAGGGAGTTCCCCGCTCATCCGATCACCAGCCAAGGAGGGACCGGTCGCAGAAGACGGCGATCGCCG
>JAJYMP010000294.1 GCA_021786915.1 Chloroflexota bacterium | reverse complement strand
GCGCTCGAAGTCGATGTTCTCGTCGTGGTGGCCCGCGGGCGCCTTCCAGGCGGGCGTGAAGATCGGCTCCGGGAGGCGGTCCGACTCGCACAGGCCGGACGGCAGCGCGTTGCCGCAGATCGAGCCTGTCGCCTGGTAGTCCATCCAGCCCGATCCGCTCAGGTACCCGCGGACCACGCACTCCACGGGGAGGACCTCGGCGCGGCGCCCGAGCATGATCCGGCCGCGCAGGTCGGCCAGCAGGACGGGGTCCCCGCTGGTCAGCGACGCCGGCAGGTCCTCGGGGTCCGTGGACAGCAGGTGGTTGGCCACGATGTCCCTGGTCTCGCTGAACCAGAAGCGCGACAGGCCCGTGAGGATCCGGCCCTTGTCCACGATGGGCGTGGGCAGGATGACGTCGAACGCGGACAGGCGGTCCGACGCGACCAGGAGCAGCTTGTCGTCGCCGACCTGGTACAGGTCCCGGACCTTGCCCGAGCGGACGAAGGCGCTAGCGAGCGGCATGCGGAGCCTCCTGGCGGGCGGCGATGGCGGTCTCGAGCGAGTCCAGCCGCGCGATGATCTCGGGCGTGTGCCGGAGGACGACTGCATCGTCGAAGCAGGCGTCGAGGTCGGCGAGCGAGAGCCGCTCGGCCACGGCAGGGTCCGTGGCCAGCAGGTCGTGGAGCGGGCTGCGCTCGTCGGCCGCGCGCAGGGCGTTGCGCTGGACCACAGCGTACGCGTCCTCGCGCGACATGCTCCCCTTCTCGACCAGGGCCAGCAGCACGCGCGATGACGCGTGGAGCCCGAGGCCCCGCTCGATGTTCTCGGCCATCCGGTCCGGCCGGACCACGAGCCCCTCCACCAGGCCCGCGGCCTTGGCGAGCATGTAGTCGAGCAGGATGGTCGCGTCGGGCAGGATGACGCGCTCGGCCGAGCTGTGGCTGATGTCGCGCTCATGCCACAGCGGCTGGTCCTCCATCGCGGTGTGGGCGTAGCCGCGCAGGAGGCGCGCCAGGCCCGCGATCCGCTCGGACAGGATCGGGTTGCGCTTGTGGGGCATCGCCGAGCTGCCCTTCTGGCCCCGCTTGAAGGGCTCCATGACCTCGGCGATCTCGGTGTGCTGGAGGTTGCGGACCTCGGTGGCCAGCCGCTCGAGGCTGCCGCCGAGGATCGCGATCGCAGCCAGGAACGCGGCGTGGCGGTCGCGCTGGACGATCTGGGTGCTGACCGGGTCGACGCGCAGCCCGAGCTCCGCGAGCACCTCCGCCTCGAGGTCCGGGGCGAGGTGGCTGTAGGTGCCCACCGGGCCGCTGATCTTGCCCGTCGCGATCTCGGCCGTCGCCGTCGCCAGCCGCTCCCGGCCGCGAGCCACCTCGAATGCCCAGCCGGCGCACTTGAGCCCGAACGTGGTGGGCTCCGCGTGGACCGAGTGCGTCCGGCCCATCATGATCGTGCCGGCCTCAGCTCGGGCGCGGGCGATGAGGACGCCGATGAGCGTGTCCGCGCGGGCCAGCAGGCCCTCCCCCGCCGCGCGCAGCTGGAGCGCGAGCGCGGTGTCCACGACGTCGCTGCTGGTCAGGCCCAGGTGGAGGAACCGGCCGTCGGCCCCGACGGTCTCGGCGACCTGGCTGACGAACGCGATGACGTCGTGGTCGGTCGTCTGCTCGATCTCGTTGATCCGCTCGACGTCCACCCGCGCCTTGTTCTCGATCGCTGCCAGCGCGCGGGCCGGGACGAGGCCGCGGCGGACCTGCGCCCGGCACACGGCCACCTCCACCTCGAGCATCCGCTCGAAGCGCGCCTGCTCGGACCAGACGGCGCCCATCTCGGGGAGCGTGTAGCGGCGGATCATGGCGACACCTCAGCCTGGCCCGGGACGTGGAGCGCGATGTCGCGGCGGCGGTGGACGCCGTCCCAGTGGATCGTGTCGGCGGCGCTCTCGGCCGCCGCGCGGGCTTGCGCAAGGTCCGCCCCGCGGCCCACCACCGCGAGCACGCGCCCGCCGCTCGTCCCCCAGCCGCCCGCGGCTCCCTGGCGGGCGACGGTCCCCGCGTGGAAGACGAGTGCCCCCTGCGCCGCGGCGGCGTCCACGCCCTCGATGGGGTCCCCGCGCATGGGGCTCTGGGGGTAGCCCTGCGCGGCGAGGACGATTCCCACCGCGGCGTCCTCAGTCGCCGGGAGGACGGCGGGCGTGTCGGCGGGCAGGGACCCGCGCGCCGCGGCGAGCAGCACGGGCGCCAGCGGGACGGCGACGCGAGGCAGGATCACCTGTGTCTCGGGATCGCCGCAGCGGACGTTGACCTCCAGGAGTGCAGCGCCGTCGGGCGTGAGCATCAGCCCCGCGTAGAGGAAGCCGCGGAACGGCAGTCCGCGTCGGCGCATCTCGGCCAGGATCGGCGTGTGGAAGCGCCCGACGATCGCCGCCACGGCCGCGTCGTCGAGGTCCGGCAGCGGCGAGTAGGCGCCCATCCCGCCGGTGTTCGGCCCGCGGTCGTCGTCGCACAGGCGCTTGTGGTCGCGTGCCGCCGGAAGCGCGGTGGCGCGCTCGCCGTCGCAGATCGCGATGACGCTGGCCTCGGGGCCGGCCAGGCGCTCCTCGATGACCAGCGCGGGCTGGTCCGACGGGCGCCCGGCGAGGAACGAGGGCGCGTACTCGAGCGCGATCGCGGTGGATTCGGTGACGATCACGCCCTTGCCGGCCGCGAGGCCGTCGGCCTTGAGCACGACGCCCGCCCCATCGGCCGCGAGCTCGCGAATGAAGGCGAGCGCGGCCTCGTCCTCGCCGCCGCAGAACGCCGCCGCGCGCGCCATGCGCACGCCCGTCGCCTCGGCCACGTCATGGCAGAACGCCTTCGAGGTCTCGAGCCGCGCCGCCTCCCGCCCCGGGCCGAACACCGGCACCCCGGCGGTGTCGAGCGCATCGGCCACCCCAGCGCCCAGCGGGGCCTCGGGACCGACGACCACGAGATCGACCGCCTCCGCCGTCGCCAGCGCGGCCACGGCCGCCGGGTTCATGGGGTCGACGGCCACGCACCGCACCCCGGGCGTCGTGGCGATCCCCGCCGACCCGGGCGCGCAGATCACGTCCTCCACGCCCGTCTCGCCAGCCAGCCGCCAAGCCAGGGCGTGCTCGCGACCGCCCCCTCCCAGGACGAGGATCCGGCGCGGCACGTCGAGGTGCATGGGACGCTGGCCCTCCGCCGCTATGCCAGCGCGCCTGGACGGTGGCGCATCGGCCGCCACGCCCGCTCGATGGTCTGGGTCCGCTCCGGGCCCACCGAGACGAACACGATCGGCACCCCCGCGTGCTCCTCGAGCGCGGTCACGTAGCGCCGGGCGTTCTCGGGCAGGTCGGCGAGCGAGCGCACGTCGTGGATCGGCTGCTCCCAGCCCGGGAAGTCCTCGTAGATCGGCACCGCGTTGGCGAGCCTGGCCCCGCTGGACGGCCACTTGTCCACGCGCTGCCCGTCGATCTCGTAGGCCACGCACAGCTTGATCGTCTCGATCCCGGACAGGATGTCGAGCTTGTTGAGCACGATGGCAGATGCCGAGTTGACGGCCACCGCGTAGCGGAGCGGCACGGTGTCGAACCAGCCGACGCGGCGGGCGCGCCCGGTGACGGTGCCGAATTCCCGACCGCGCTCCGCGATGCCCCGGCCGGTCTCGTCGAACAGCTCGGTCGGGAACGGGCCGCTGCCGACGCGGGTCGCGTACGCCTTCATGACGCCGATGACCTCGTCCACCTGGAGCGGGCCGATCCCGCCGCCGGTGCACGCGCCGCCGGCGACCGGGTTGGACGAGGTCACGAACGGGTAGCTGCCGTGGTCGAGGTCCAGCAGCGCGCCCTGGGCGCCCTCGAGCAGGACGTGGTCGCCGCGGCGCAGCGCGTCCTGGACGATCCAGGTCGTGTCGTCGAGGTGGGGCCGGAGGCGCTCGCCCCAGGTCAGGCACTGCGCCACGAGCGGCTCGACCTCGAAGCGGGCGGCGCCCATCGACTCGAGCAGCAGGTTCTTGTCCTGCAGGGCCCGGGTGATGCGCTCGCGGAGCCGCTCCTCGACGACGAGGTCCTCCATGCGCAGGCCGAGCCGCCACGCGCGGTCGCCGTAGGCCGGGCCGATGCCGCGGCCCGTCGTGCCCACCTTGGACCCGGCGAGGCGGCTCTCGTTCGCCTGGTCGAGCGCCACGTGGTAGGGCATGATCACGTGCGCCGAGCGGCTGACGCGGACCTTGCTGACATCGACGCCCTTGCCGATCAGCATGTCGAGCTCGCGGATCAGCGTGGCCGGATTGACCACGACCCCGTTGCCGATGACCGATGTGATGTGCGGGTACAGCACGCCCGAGGGGCACAGCTGGAGCTTGACCGTCTCCTCGCCCACGACCACGGTGTGGCCCGCGTTGTCGCCGCCCTGGTAGCGGACAACCACCGCCACCTGCTCAGCGAGGAAATCGGTGGTCTTCCCCTTGCCCTCGTCGCCCCACTGGAGGCCGACGATCACGGTCGCGGGCATCGCACGCCTCCGGACATAAAAAGGCCCCGGTTCATGCCGGGGTGGTGGATAGTCGTCTCCCGCGTCCGCCGGCCGAGCGTTCGGCAGGCCGCAGCGTCGAAGGTGCGTGCCCGGCTCACGGGGCGGACGCCGCTCCTTCCTCGAGCAATGCTCATCCCTCCTTCGCGGGTCAGGGGCCCCGCCCGGCCTCGAGGACGCGTGGAGCATACCAAACGGGAGGCATCGCCCACATTGCGTCCCGGTTGCGCTTCGGGGCCTGGCGCCGGCGCCAGGTCGACGAACCCGGGGCCGCGCCAAGGACCTCAATTCCGTCGCCTGCGAGTCGATGCCCCACGCCCCAATTCCGGTGCCGCCGACTCCACGTCCGCCTGGTCTCGGCTACCTGATTCGGGTCAGGGGCCGTCCGTCCGCACGAACTCAGTGGGTGGTTGACCATCAATGGTGGCCTGCAACGCTGGCGTGCTGCCCTGGGGATCGCGTGTCGCGAACCTCAGAGCGCACGATCAGCGGAGCGCACGATGAGCGCCAGCCTCGGGCCGAACGGGTTTGGAGATGATCATGTGTGGTGTGTCAGAAGATGTCATCGACCGACAGATGCACGCCTACAACGCCCGTGACGTCGAGGCCTTCGGGCGTGCTATGCCGACGGGATCGTCTTCCTCGGCGCCGACGGGAATGAGCTCGTGCGCGGTCAGGAAGTGCTCCATGCCCTGTACGGATCGCTGTTCGACGCGACCCCCGAGCTCCACGCCGAGGTCACGGCGCGTCTCCGCGTCGGTCGCTTCATCGTGGACGAGGAGCATGTGACGGGGGCCCCGCAGGGAGACGTCCGGGCGATCGCCGTCTACCGCCTCGGGGACGATGGCCTGATCGAGCGCGTCCAGTTCCTCGCCTGAGTCCGGCGGGTGTTCGGGGGGACCCGTAGCAACTTCATACACGGGCTGGGTAACCCCCGCATCGGCGAGGGCGGCGATCGCTGCGCAGTCACCGAAGATCGGCCGGACGTAAGGGCGCGCTAAGGAGCGCCCGCTAGGGTTCGGCCGTGCCCGTTCAACCGAGCGGGTGCAGCCGCCGGTCCGTCCCGCCGCAACGACCGGCATCGGGTCCCGCCCCCGGATGTCGATACCCGCCGCATGCAGAACAGGAGACACGGACCGATGAACAGGGTCCTGCTCACTGGTCGCCTCACCCGCGACCCGGAGATGCGCACGACGGCTGCCGGCAAGGTGGTCGTCCAGTTCGCCGTCGCCACCCACGAGTACATCGGGGGCGGCAAGGAGAAGAGCGAGTTCCACGACGTCGTTGCGTGGGGGCGCCTGGCCGAAACGTGCGGCAAGTACCTCGGCAAGGGGCAGCAGGTCGGCATCGAGGGGCGCCTCCAGACGCGCACCTGGGATGACGCCCAGAACCAGCGCCACTGGCGGACGGAGATCGTCGCCAACCACGTCGAGATGCTGGCCGGGCGCCGCCGGCGGGACTACTCTGCCGAGGCCGCGGCCGTCTCGCTCGAGGCGCAGGCGATCGCGGCAGGGATCGAGCCGGATCCGCTCGAGCCCGCGGCTGAGTCGTTCGTCCCCGCCGGGCCGGCCGAGCCGGCCGACGACGAGGACGAGGACGACGAGCTGCTCGACGAGGCCGTCGCGGCCTGACGCTCGCATTCGCCACGGCGGCGGTGCGGTCCTCCCCCCTCCGCGCCGCCGCCGGTTCCTGCGGAGACCATGGCGCCGCCCCGAAAGGACGGCGCCCTGTGGCATGCCTAGGGGACTGAAATCGGCGCCGTTACGGCAGTCTGAACGTCGTGGTGAACGTGGCTTGGATGAGGACGCAGTCGCTCATGTCAGAGCGCACGTTCTGCTCGGTGACCGGGTAGGTGCTGCGCGGCAGGGGCGCCGACGGCGCGGCGGGAGCCGGACCGCGCCGCCGTCGGCTCATTGGTCCGTGAGTCACGCCAGACTCGCTGAGCGGGCCGGCGAGCGTGGCCGACCGGCGAACCCCGCCCCCTGAGCAGTGGCGCTCGCTTGGCGGGCGCCAAAGTGAGTCCTGCACGACTCGCTCGGCGGGAGCCGAGCGCAACGTTCAGCGGGAGCCGGACCCGTAAAGCGCCCGGCGCGGCAGCCCGCTGGCCGCGGCGACGCGCCTCGCGGCGTCTCCCCGCGCCACGCCGTCGGCCACGAGCCGCTCCACCTCGGCGCGGGCGGCGTCAAGGGCCGAGGTCGAGTCCGCGGCGGCGCTCGCTGCGACGCTCCCCTTCCCCCAGCCCACCACAATGACCACCTCGCCGCGGGCAGGGATCGTGCCGTCGGCCGCCTGCTCGGCCAGCACGCCGAGGGGACCGCGGACGACCTGCTCGTGGAGCTTGGTGAGCTCGCGGCACACGGCCCCCGCGCGATCCGGGCCGCACGCTGCCGCGAGGTCACGCAGCGTGGCGGCGGTGCGACCGCGCGCCTCGAAGACCACGCTCCCCCGTTCGTCGCAGGCGATCGCGGCAAGACGCTCCTTCCGCTCGCGCCCGGAGCGAGGGAGGAACCCCTCGAACGACCAGCGCGGCCCGGCCACGCCCGACGAGGCGATGGCCGCCAGCACCGAAGAGGCACCCGGGATCGCGACGACAGCGCCTCCGGCGGCCGCCCACGCCGCCACCAGCCCCTCACCAGGGTCGGACACGATCGGCGTCCCGGCGTCCGTCACCAGGGCGAGGTCCGCGCCGGACCCGAGGTGCTCGAGCAGCTCCCGCTCCCGCGCCGGCCCGCTCTGCGCGTGGTACGACACCGTGCGGGTGGGGATCTCGTAGCGGTCGAGGAGCCGGCGCGTGATCCGCGTGTCCTCGGCGGCGATCAGCGGGACGGCGCGCAGCACCTCCAGCGCCCGGAGCGTGACGTCGCCCAGGTTCCCGATCGGCGTCGCGACCACGTAGAGCGTGCCCCCCGCCGCAGGGGCCGGGCGCTCGCCCACCGCTAGGACCGCGCCGATCCGGGCCGCCGACGCGGGTACAGGTAGTCCACGCCCGCGGTGCGCGGCCCGAGCTTCGCGATCGGCGGCACCTGGCGCTTGAACTCCGCCCCCGCGACCATCTTGTCCACCCGCTCCACGAGCGCCCGGTCGAACCCCATGGCGACCATCTCGTCCACGCTCCGGCGCCGGTCCACGCGCCAGAACAGCACGCGGTCGAGCACGGGATACGTGAAGCCCGCCTCGGTCTCGTCGGTCTGGCCTGGCCACAGGTCCGCCGACGGCGCCTTGCGGATCACCGTCTCGGGCACGCCGACGACGGCCGACAGCTGGCGCACCTGGCTCTTGTAGAGGTCGCCGATCGGGTTGAACGCGCAGGCCGAATCGCCGAACAGCGTCGTGTAGCCGATCAGGGACTCGGTCTTGTTGCCGGTCCCGACCACCAGCCCGCGCCAGGTCACGGAGCGGTCGTAGAGAGTGGCCATTCGCATGCGGGCCATGAAGTTGCCGCGGCGCAGCGCGGAGGCCTCGAGCGCGTCGGCCCCGCCCGAGCCCACAACGCCGTCCGCCCCGAAGTAGCCGTCCACCATGGCGGTGATCTCGACCAGTTCGGACGCGCAGCCAAGGGCCGTCACCACCGCCTCGGCGTCGCCCTGCGAGGCGGGCGAGGACGTGCGGTACGGCATCAGCACGCACAGCAGCCGCTCCGGCCCGATCGCCTCGGCCACGAGATAGGCCACGAGCGCCGAGTCGATCCCGCCGGACAGGCCCAGGACCGCGCGCTCGAAGCCGGCCTGGCGCAGCTGGCCGCGGACGAACTGGGCGATGACGCGGCGGGCGACGCCCGTGTCGATGGCGAGTTCCGGGGGCAGCTCGAACATGGGCTCCTCGGCCGGCGTCCCGGCCTCGACCGCGCTCACGATGCGCCTTCCTCGGCCAGCCCCGCCCGCCCGGCGACGATCCGGTCCCACTCGCGCGCCACCAGCTCGGGCCGCTCGTCGCGCAGCAGCGGCAGGGTGATGCGCTCACGGCGGACGTCGCCGAGGTCGATCTCGGCCGTGAACAGACCCTCCTCGAACATCGGGGCGCCGAACACGGTGCCGCCAGTGGGGCCGATCACCTCGGACCCGCCCCAGAAGGAGAGCGACTCGTCCACGCCCACGCGATTGCAGAACACCACGAAGGAGGTGGTCAGCTGGGCGTAGGTGCGCATCAGCGTCCGCCAGGACGCGGCCGTACCCAGACCCACCTCGTTGGTGCTCGCGAGGTCGCGACCCGGCGACGAGCTCACGTTGATCAGCAGGTGCGCCCCGTCCATCGCGAGCAGGTGCGGCGTGGACAGGTGCCAGAAGTCCTCGCACACGGCGAGCCCGACCCCCACGCCCAGACGGGATGGCGTCGCCCGCACCACGTCGCCGGCCGCGAAGAACCGCCGCTCGTCGAACAGGCCGTAGGTGGGGAGGAACACCTTTCGGTGGACGTGACGGATCTCGCCGTCCTCGAGCAGGGCCACC
>JAJYMP010000613.1 GCA_021786915.1 Chloroflexota bacterium | reverse complement strand
GGCACGCTCGAGCTGGAGGGCGAGCCGGTGGCCCTGGCCCCGCTCGCCCGGCGCGTGGCAGCGGAGCTCGGGCTGAGCGACCGCGTGGCACTCCGCGAGCGCGCGGCAGGCGCCGTCGCGATCACCGACGAGGCGGCCACCGAGCAGATCGTGTGGATCCTGCTCGACAACGCCGCCCGCTACGCGCCCTCGGGACCGATCTCGGTGGAGGTCCTCCCGTCCGGAACGCTCAACGGCGAGCCGGCCATCGTGCTCGCCGTCCAGGACGAGGGACCAGGGGTGGCGCCCGGCGACGAGCGCAGGATCTTCCGGCGGTTCGCGCGGGGCAGCACGTCGACCGGCACCGAGGGGACGGGCGTCGGACTCTCGGTTGCGCGCGGGCTCGCTAGGGCGCTGGGCGGCGACGTCGACTACCGGCGGGGCAGGCGTGGCGCCCGGTTCGAGATCACGCTGCCATCGAGCGGGCCGGCCGTGGAGGCCGAGCTCGGGCGCTCAGCGGCGCGCGGCCTCGCCTGAGCGAGGGACACGGCGCGAAGACCTGGGCCCGCGCGCCGCGCGCGGGAGGCGCCGCGCGCGGGAGGCTCCCCGCGGGTTGGGTCCGATGATCACGCTCCCGTCACGAACCGGGCCACCCCGGCGCGGGTAGGGGTGCGTCCTGACACCTCCCCTACCGAAGTTCGAGGGTGGATGCCCTTCTCGGCGATAGCGGGGGAGATCGCCGAGCCCGAGGCTTGTCGGAGGATGCACGTCCCCGTCAGCCGGGCTGCCGAACCCACAGAGGAAATCCATGTCAGCCTCACTCAGCCGGCGGATGTCAGCCGTCACCAAGGCCCTTTTCCTCGCCGTCGTCGTGTCACTGCTCGCGGGCGTCACCGGCATGGTTCGCTTCGCGTCGGCATCCGCCAGTCGACCCAGCGCCACGAATTCGGTCCCGGGGCTCGTGCTCGTGAAGTACCGCGGTGGGACCAGGGCCAGCGCCGTCGATGCCATCCAGCGCCAGGCCGGGGCCGTGGAGGTCGGCCGCGTCCCCGCCATCGGCGTTCATGTCCTGAGGGTGTCGGTCGGCGCGGTGGATGCCGTGATCGGGGCCTTGTCGCACAACCCGGCGGTGAGCTTCGCCGAGCGCGACTTCGAGCGCGCCCCGGCCGACACGATCCCGAACGACCCCTACTTCCTGTGGAGCGGCACGCACGTCCAGTTCGGCGGCCAATGGGGCGACGGACTCACGCAGGCCAAGCAGGCGTGGGACATCACCAAGGGCAGCCCCTCGGTCGTGGTCGCCATCGTGGACTCCGGCATCGACGGCGCCCATCCCGACCTCGCCGGGCAGACCACGACCGGCGTCAGCATCGTCGGCGGATCGACGACCGACACCTCAGGTCACGGCGAATACGTCGCAGGCACCGTCGGCGAGAGCGCCAACAACGGCATCGGGGCGGCCGGCTACTGCTGGTTCTGCAAGTTGATGCCGGTGAAGATCACCACGACCGGCTCGGCCACGGACAGCGACATGGCGTCGGGGATCACCTGGGCAACAGACCACGGCGCTCGAGTGATCAACGTTTCCTACGCCGGGACGAGCCGGTCTTCCACGCTCGACGCCGCGGTCGCCTACGCGACGAATCACGGGGCGATCGTGGTCGCCGCCGCCGGCAACTCCGGCTGCAACTGCGTCAACTACCCGGCGGGCTCGCCGGGTGCGATCGCCGTCGCCGCCTCCGACCAGGTCGACAACCTCATGACCTACTCTGACTGGGGCTCATGGGTGCAGGTGGCGGCACCGACCGGCGACATCACGACCTGGCTGACGGACCCGGTGAGCGGCCTGCCGTATGGGTACGGGCCGGTCGGCGGAACCTCGATCTCCTCGCCGGTCGTGGCCGGGATCATCGCGCTGATGTGGTCGGCTCACCCGACAGCCACCGCTGACCAGATCAAGGGCGCACTCTTCTCGAGCGTCGATCCGATTACGGGCGTCAGCCAGAGCGGCGCCCCGGTCACCGTGAAGTACGGCCGTGTGAACGCCTACAAGGCCCTACTCGCGGTGACCGGTCAGGCGCCGGCCCCAACATCCACGTCGAGTCCGTCGCCCACTTCGAGCAGCCCCCCGTCGCCAACGGCGTCCCCCACGCCGACGGCGCCGGCTGCCCCGACACCCACGCCTGCACCGACGGCCACGCCTTCGCCGACACCGACACCGACGCCGTCCGCGAGCCCCACGCAGACGCCTTCGCCCACGCCGACACCGACGCCCACAGCAACGACCAGCACGTCCTCGTTCAGCGGCACGGTGAATGCGAACCAGCAGGTCCGCACGTTCTCGATCTCGGTGGGCTCCGGATCCCTCTCGGCGAACCTGTCCGCCATCAGCGCACTGTCCCTGAGCCTGCTGGCCCCCAGCGGCAGCGCAGTGTCAGCCAGCCAGGGGTCGTCGACGAGCCTGACCGCCCTGGTGAGTCCAGGCACCTACACGCTCCGGGTTGCCTACCTGGGCTCGAAAGCCAACTTCAAGCTCTCGGCCGTGTACCCGACGCCGTAGGACGAGCTCCCCATGTATGGAATGGGCCCCGACTCGACGTCGGGGCCCATTCATCTCGGCTGAAGGTTTGGGGTTACGGGGTGGGCGTGCAGGAGTATGCGACCCCGTTGTTGATCGCGTCGAAGGTGTCCTTGGCAAGCCCCTGGGTGGCCTTCACGTTGCCATACCAGGTGATACCGCCCTCGTCCGACTGGCTCGCGGCCTCGGTCAGCAGGGCGCTGATCTGCTGGCAGGTCGGGGAGCCGCCGAATGCAGCCGCCGTGTTCTCGAGGTTGCCACTGCAGGTTCCGCCGCCCGAGCCGTCGATCATCTTGCAGATCGAGGCCAGGTCAACGTAGACGGGCCCAAGGGGCGTGGGCGCGCCGATCCTGTTGCCACCCAGGTTCGGCGTGCTGAAGTACACGTCAAGGGTGGTGGCCAGATCCTGCGCCTTGAGCATCGCGTTCATGGAGGCGCCGGACGCGTTGGCCGCCTTGATGACCGTGTACACGTAGCTGGCGACGTCTGAGCAGCTCGTGCCCGAGAAGTCCTGGAAGGGCGCGAAGCCCTCCAGGTACGCCGCCAGGGAGGTGCCGCTCGTACCGCCGCAGTAGCTCTTGATGATCCCCTGGCCGTTCTTGTTCTGCCAGAAGCCCATGGTGAGCCCGCCGGTCACGGGGCCGCACACCTGCACCGATGCGCCTGCGGTCTGGTCCGTCTCGACGATGGTGGCGGTGTTGTTGTACGTGAAGCAGCCGTTGCGCGGGACCGAGACGGTCCGCGAGTAGGTGTAGGTGGCTGACGTGTAGGGCGTGCTGTCGGTGGCCGTCAGGGTGCCCAGTGTCGTCGTCGAGCCGTTGAACGTGTCGGTGATCGTGACGGTCTTGTTGACCGTGCTGGTCGGCGTCGTGAACGAGAACGTCGCGTCACCGGACGCGGTGCCCGTCGGCGTGGAGTACGTGCCGGCGTCCCAGGTGGCGGTCGCCGTATTCGTGCCGCTGGCTGCCGAGGGCGCCGAGGCGTACGTGCACGTGTAGCCCACGTCGATGGACGAGCCCTTCGGGACCGTGTACGGCCCGGCCCCAACCGTGCACGAGCCGCCGTTGTCCACGGCGTCGGTCAGGCTGGTTAGGGTGACGTCTTCCCAGTCGTTCGGGTTGGTGATCGTGATCTTCCCGGTCACCTGCCAGCCGCTGTCGGAGAAACCGGTCTCGCTCGCCCCAACGGTGTAGTTGAAGGTCGCCGTCGACGCCGACGTGGTCACCTTGGTCTTGTCAACCGACTTGCTGATCGTCCAGTTGTAGGTGCGCTCGAAGGCCGGCGTGGCCGTCTTCGTGACCGTCAGGTCGGCGCCCTGGCAGTCATCGACGGATGCACTGGACGAGCCGGTTGTGTTGGTCGTGTTCGTTGTGAAGGTCGCCGTGTTGTCGTTGTTGGTGCAAGTGCCGGCGCCCCCGCTGACGGTGCCCGTGAAGGCGAACGAGGTCGGATTGGCATCGCCAACGCACACCGTCCCGAGGTCAATCGTGCCATCCGTCACGTCGACGCAGTTGTCGATCGTGGTCTCGGTGAAGGTGACCCCCGTGACCGTGAATGACGCGGACGAGGCTGCCAGGGCCTCCCCGTTGCTGAGCGTCTGCGCGTCCCATGAGACCGTCGCGGTGTTGTTGAGGGCAGCCGGCGCGCTGGTGGTGCTGCATGAGTACAGGAAGTCCGTGATGCCCACGTCGAGGGTCTGTGCCCCTCCGCCAGTGACGTCGCAGACGGTTCCGTCGGAGAGTTGGTCTGTGACCTCGGTCATCGCCACGGGGGCGGTGTTCGGGTTGAGGACCGAGATCGTCCCCGTCACCTGAACGTTGCTGATCGTCCCGCCGTCGTGGCTCACTTTGATCGTGTAGTCAGCGGTCCCGTCCTTGCCGCCCGCGGTGTAGACAGTCGCGTTGTCTGCGGTCTTCTTGATTGTCCAGGCGTACTTGTTGTCGTATGACCCGCTCGCGCTCTTCACGACGGCCAGGTCGGCTGCCGGCGGGTTCGTCCCGCCCTCGTCGCAACCCGAGAGGGTCAGGATCGCGTTGTTGCCGATGGTCCCCGTGTAGTCCACGGTCGCGCTCGTGGGCGGGAAGTTGGTCGCAGTGATCGCGGCCGTGAAATGCCAGTTCTGCCCGCCACCGGAGTTGGTCCAGCCACCGATCGTCGGCGCGACCGGCGTCGCGGCAACTCCGTTGATCGTGAGGCTCGTCGGCACCGCCGCGCTGTGGGGGTTGAAGATCCACAGCATCGTCGTTGAGCTGGCCGAGCACGTTGGGTTCGGATAACCCTGGCCGCCCCATGTGAATGAGCCGTTGGCCAATGCGACGCTGGCCGACGCCGCGATCATCCCCGCCAGCACGGCCGCCGCAGACAGCAGAGCCAACAGTCGCTTGATCTTCCTCATTGAGACCCTTCCCTCTCGCGCGGCCCAACCGCGCCAACGTGACGGATTGTCAATCGACCCCGGGTCGGCGCACGTGATGGTTCCCCCTGCCATCCCCTCCTGCGTTGTCCACGATGGCTGCAAAGCACCAGGCAGCCACCACCGAGCCGAGCTCAGATCCGTTCCCGGGCGTGAACGGTCGGAGGGTGCTCTCGTGCGTCATCGCCTGCTCGGGCGGGCGATCCAGGTCGGCGGACCAGTGCCGTCGGCGGACCCGGTGAGCCTGCCCTCCCACTGCGGAAACGACTCATCCCTAGTCGAATCCAGACCCCCTAGTCGCGGGCCAGCTCCGCTGCGCGGCCCCGACTTTCAGTCCCCGGACGTGGCACCCCCGGCCGACGGCAGGACGCTTACATCGAACGAGAGTCTCCCAGTCCCGCGTTCGAGGCAACGGACAAAGGTCCTAGTACTTCAGTAACGCTGCAGCCCCAACTCCGTTAGGGTGGCGTGGTCTGCGGACGCCGCTGATCAAGCGTCGCGACGGGCGGCATGGAGAACCAGTCGCCTCGTCTGGTTACGCCGGCCAGAGCGGACGACGATCCGGCCGCCAGGACCCTATCGGCCCGTCCAGATCGCCTTGCGCTTGTCGAGGAATGCCGCCATGCCCTCGCGCTGGTCCTCGGAGAGGAACAGCGCCTCGAACAGGTCTCGCTCGTGGCGGATGCCTTCGGCCAGCGGGAGTTCGGCGCTGGCGCGCACGGCGGCCTTGGCGGCGCGGACGGCGAGCGGCGGCATCGAGGCGATCGTGGCCGCCAGGGCCAGCGCCTCGGGCACCGTCTCGGCCGCGGGCACCACCTTCGTGACCAGTCCCAGCCGATCGGCCTCCGCGACGTCGATCCGCCGGCCGGTCAGGACCAGCTCCATCGCGCGCGCCTTCCCCACGGCCCGCGCCAGCCGCTGCGTCCCGCCCGCACCCGGGATGATCCCGATCAGGATCTCGGGCTGGCCGAACGTGGCATCGTCGCCCGCCACCAGCATGTCGCACGCCATCGCCAGCTCGCACCCGCCGCCGAGGGCGAAGCCGCGGACTGCGGCGATCGTCGGCGTCGCCAGCGCGGCAACGCGATCGATCGCCGAGAAGGGGTCGGCCTCGTGGAGCGACGCGGTGGTCTCGGCGGACAGCTCGCGGACGTCGGCGCCCGCCGCGAACGCCCGATCGCCCGCGCCGGTGATGACGATCGCCCGGCAGGCAGGGTCGGCGTCGAGCGTCGCGAGCGCCCCGTCGAGCTCGGCCAGCAGCCCGTACGAGAGCGCGTTGAGCGCCTTGGGCTGGTCGAGCGTGACGAGCGCAACGCCGGGCAGCGGCGGGTCGCCGGCCGGGAACGCGACCTGGACCAGGCTCGGGCTGCTGGCGTCCTCGGTCATCGCGGTGCCTCCAGTTGCGGGTCGTCCTGCGAGTCGATCGGCGGCGTGGCGAGCGAGGCGAAGCGCTCCGCGCGGGCGGCTGCCATTGCCTGGGTCGAACGATAGAACCCGGCGAGCGCCTCGTTCACGATGCCGGGCCGTCGCGCCGTCACCTCGTGCGGGCAGTCGGGGACGATCAGCAGCCGCGCATCGGGCAGCTGGCGCTTGAGCGCCCACGCGTGGTCCACCGGGACGAGCGGGTCGCGGTCGCCGGCGATGACGAGCGTCGGCGCGTCCACCCGGCGCAGCTCGGCCGGTCCGAGCAGGCTCTGCTCCGAGATGGCGGCCGCGATCACCGGCAGCAGCCGCTCCCAGCCGCCCTCGCCCTGCACCGGGTCGTGGCGCCGGTCGAGGACAGCCGCCCAGTCGGGCTCGGTGCGCTTGATCCGGTCGGGGTCGAACAGGCGCCGCGCGACCGAGGCGCGCGGCTCGCGCTCGGGCGCGATCCCCATGACGACGAGCGTGAGCACCCGCTCGGGCTGCCGGCTGGCCACGCCCAGCGCCGTGGCGCCGCCCATCGAGAAGCCCGCGAGGGGGAGAGCGCCCAGCTCGAGCGCGTCGGCGAAGGCCAGGGCGTCGTCGACGAGCGAGGCGTACGAGTAGCCGTCCGCGGCGTCCCAGCGCGTGCCGCCGTGGCCGCGCGCGTCGGGCAGGTAGCACGTGAAGTCCCGCCGGAACCGGGCGAGCTGGTGGCCGAAGTCGAGCCGGCCGCCCGATGACGCCCCGTGGAGCAGGATCAGCGGCGGGCCCTCGCCGACCACCTCGTAGGCGACGTCGAGCCCGTTGGCGCGGACCTGCGGCATCGCCGGCCTGCCTCGCCCTGTCGTCAGTCGGGCGTGGGCCCGGGTCGGCCGCCGGCGGCCGGCGGCCTCGTGCCGGGGCTGGCGCCCGCCGGCTCGGGATTGGGCCGGTCGGGGTCTCCGCCGTTCGCGGTGTCGGGCCTGCCCTCGGGCTTGCCCGTGACCAGCGCCGTGGAGGCGCGCTCGATCCGCAGGTATCGGCGCCGGTGGTACAAGAGCGGCGGGGCATCGGGCTCCTGGAGCGTCACGGCCTCGACCGTGCCCACGAACAGGAGGTGGTCGCCCAGCGGGATCCGCTGCGCCACGCGGCACTCGATCGAGGCGATGGCACCGCTCAGCAGGGGCATGCCCGTCTGGCCCGGGTGCCACGATGCGCCGCAGAAGGCCTCGCGGTTGGGGGTCACGTTCGCGCCCGCGAAGCAGTCGGACAGCCACTGCTGGTCCTCGGTCAGCACGCTGACCGCGTATCGCCCCCCAGCCTCGATGGCCGGGACGATGTACCGGCGATGGTCGAGCGCGATCATGACCAGCGCGGGCTCGAGGCTCACCGAGGCGAACGCGTTCACCGTGATGCCGACGGGACGGTCGCCGTCCAGGGTGGTGACGATGGTCACGCCGGTGGCGAACTGGCCGATGGCGGTGCGGAAGTCGACGGCGGGGACGGTCACGCGGCGAAGGATACTTGGGCGCGAAGCCATCGGCTCGCGGGCGATCCGTTGAGCGGGGGGCCAGGTCCTGCGCCGGGCTCTGCGACGCCCCGCCGGCACGCCCCAGTGCCAATCCGCGACTCCACGAGGGTGCCCTGCGCGCGAACGCCGCACCTCCGGCGCGGTCCGCGCTCGGCCCCGCTCCGTGTGGCACCGCAGCGTGCCAGGGTCGCCGGTGCCAGCCCTCACGAACCGCGAGTCAGCTGAGACTCGTTTCCGCGGCCGATGAGCGTGGCAGGATCCGCGAAACCGGGAAGCGCGGCCGTGGCCAAGCGTGGCCCGCCGCGTTCCGAGTCGGTCCTGGCTCACGGTGCGAGGCGGGCGGCACAGGCCGACGGCGGCCGTGGATCAGGGCAGAGCGGGTGGTCGGCCCCGCGGCGGTCCATCCGGCCCGTCCCCGCGCTGCTCGGCACGCCGTACCATCGGCGGCATGAGCGACGAGACTGCCATCGCCACTGCCACGGCCAAGGCCACCCGCATCGAGCGCGACTCCATGGGCGAGATGGAGGTCCCCGTCGATGCGATGTACGGAGCCTCCACCCAGCGCGCCGTCCTCAACTTCCCCATCTCGGGCCAGCGCATGCCACGCCGCTTCCTGCGCGCGCTCGCCCTGGTCAAGATCGCGGCCGCCGAGACCAACGTCGGCCTCGGCCTGCTCGATCCCGGCAAGGGCGCTGCCATCTCGGCCGCTGCCCGCGAGGTCGCCGAGGGCCGCTGGGACGAGCACTTCCCCATCGACATCTACCAGACGGGCTCGGGCACCTCGACCAACACGAACATGAACGAGGTGATCAGCCATCTCGCGTCGGCTCGCCTGGGCGGGGCGAAGGTCCACCCCAACGACGACGTCAACAAGTGCCAATCCTCGAACGACACGATCCCGACGGCGCTCCAGCTGTCGGGCGCGGTGGCGATCGAAGAGGAGCTGATCCCGGCCCTCGTCGACCTCCAGGGCGCGCTGGCGGCCAAGTCGACCGAGTTCTGGGACGTCGTGAAGACCGGCCGCACGCATCTCCAGGACGCGACGCCGATCCGGCTCGGGCAGGAGTTCGCGG
>JAJYMP010000473.1 GCA_021786915.1 Chloroflexota bacterium | reverse complement strand
GGCCTCCTTCTGATCGCTTGCCTCCGACGGACCGAAAGGTCACGTCCTAAGCATCGGATCGGAGGCCCGCTCCTTCATGGCATCAAGGGGCACCGTCGACCCGACGGCTGCTGCGCCGGGCCGGCAATCGGGCGCTCGGGGCCGCCTTCTGCGCGACCGCGGCCAGCGCCACCGGGTCCCGACCTCGCGGGGCCGGACGGCCCGGCCCACCGGGCGCTGGGAGTGACGCCCCGCCTGACCGACGGCCCTAAACCCGCACCGCGCCCGGAGCGAGCATTACAGGGCGGCGCCGGGTCGCGCGGGCACAGACCAGAGTGCGGTCCGGTCCGCCAACCGAGGTCCAGCTCAATGAGCCTTCGTGCCACGACAGAAGGCGTCCCCACATCTGCGGCTCGGTCGTTCACTGCGCCCCGCCGCACCAGTTCACCTCGCGGGCCGCGGGGGTTCAGGCGACCCGCCGCGGCCCATGGGGAGGTGGCGCGATGACACGTCTGGCACCGCCGGCCGTGCGCCTGCTCGTGTGCGGCAATGCCGAGCGCGGGGACGATGGCGCTGCGCTGTCGGCCGTCGCGACGCTCCTGCCCACGCTGTCGGCGCCGCTTCTCGAGCGGATCGAGGTCCGTCGCTGCGGCCAACTGCGGGTCGAGGACCTCCTTGACGTGACCCCGTGCGAGGTCGTGGTCATCGTCGACGCCGCCGTGGGCGTGCCGCCCGGGCACGTCATCACGCTGCCGGTCGCCGACATCGCTCCGCTGCTCGGCACGGCGGCCCCCCGCTCCTCGCACGAGCTCCCGATCGACCAGGTGCTCAGCCTCGCTGCCACGCTGCGCCCGGGTGGCCTCCCCGCCGGGGTGTTCGTCGGGATCGGCGGGCGGCGGTTCGGCTACGGCCGGCCCCTCTCGCGCTCGGTGCGCCTTGCGATGGGCGGCTTCCAGAAGGCCATCGCGGCGGAGCTCGCCCGGCTCGCGCGCGTGCCAGGGGGATCCACGCCCGTCTGATCCGGGGTGGCGTGGGCGCCGGGCGTCGCAGGGTCGCCGGGCTTCGCCCCGGGCAGCCAACGCCAGACCGAGCCGCGACCATTGGCCCGTCGCTTCGTGCCCACGTCACCCTCGGCGGGGATCGGCGCCGCCGTCACCCTGTAGCGCGTGACCGCCGAGCTCGTCGCGGTGGCCGTCGTTCCGGCGGGTGTCGGGATCCTGGAGGTGCACGTGTGAACATCGTCCCGCTCGACGCGCCGAGGCTTGTCGGCGACCTGATGACCGCGGAGCCCGTCGTGGTCCCCGCGGACGCCCTGCTCGCGGAGGCGGCGAGGCTGCTGGACCAGCACCGCATCAACGGCCTCCCGGTCGTCGACGGCGCGGGCGCACTGGTGGGCGTCCTCAGCCAGACCGACCTGCTCCGGGCGCGAGCCACCGAGTACCTGTGGGCCAACTGGCCGGGCCTGCGCGTCAAGCACCTGATGACCTGCCCCGCCATCACGATCGGGCGTGACCAGCCCGTGGCCACGGCCGCCCGCAAGATGGAGCGGCATCACGTCCACCGGCTGGTGGTGGTGGCCGACGACGACGAGACGCGCCCGATCGGGGTGCTCTCGGCCTCGGACCTCGTGCGCGCCATGTCGGCCCCGCCCGTCGGCGACCACATGACGGCGGGGGCCTGATGGCCGGCCTGGACGAGCCTGATGGCGGCGGGTCGACAGCAGGCGGCCGCGAACCCGACGCTCCGTCCTCGTCCAGCGACGGGCGCGAGCCCGACCGGGGGCCGACGCCCATGCGGGGCGTGTGGGTCGCCATCGTGATCGTCGGTGGCGCGGCGACCGTGTTCCTGCTGCTCGCCCTGAGCTCGGGCGCGCTGAACGGCTGACCCCCGTCGGCTCGCCGGGAGTCGAGCCCGGCCTACGCGATGACCTGCTCCAGCCCCGCCTCGTAGCCCGCATCGAACGCGGCCGTGTCCAGGGTGATCATGTCCGCATGGCGGTCGCCCAGGATGATCGCGAGGGCTCGGCGGACGGTCTCCGGCTCCACGAAGCGCCGTCGGCCGACCAGAGCGCCCAGCGCCACCACCGAGACCAGCTTGTCGTCGCCGGCCGACTTGGCGAGCGCCGTGCAGGGGACCTCGAGCAGCTCGATGTCGCCCCGTCCGGGCTCAGCCTCGATCAGCGTGGTGTTGACGACGAGCAGGCCGCCGACCGCAACCATCGGCGCGTACTTCGCCATCGACGGCGGGTTGAGCACGACCGCGTGGTCGGCCCGGTCCACGATCGGCGAGCCGATCACCTTGTCGGCGATGATCACCGTGCACGACGCCGTGCCGCCCCGCATCTCCGGGCCGTACGACGGGATCCAGAGGACCTCGCGGCCCTCGAGCAGGGCGGCCTCCGCGAGCACCTTGCCCGCGAACAGGATCCCCTGGCCGCCGAAGCCCGCGATGACGGTCGAGAGCTCCATCAGAACCCCTCCGTGATCGAGCGATTGGGAGAGCCTGGCTGCGGCAGCTTGGGCGCGATGCCGCGCGGCCGGTCCACGAAGGTCCCCACGGGATACGCGGTCATCACGGTGTCCCGCAGCCGCTCCATCGATTCGCTCGGCGTCAGGCCCCAGCCGACAGGGCAGGTGGAGAGCACCTCCACGATGGAGAAGCCGACGCCCTCGAGCTGGATCTCGAACGCGCGCTTGATCGCCTGCTTCGCCTTGCCGACGTGGCCCGGGTCGCACACCGATACCCGCGCGGCGTACTGGACGCCGGGCAGGAGCGAGAGCATCTCGGTCACCGGCAGCGGGTAGCCCTGCGACTGGACGTCGCGGCCTCGCGGGCTCGACGTCGTCTTCTGGCCGGCCAGTGTGGTCGGGGCCATCTGGCCGCCCGTCATGCCGTAGATGCCGTTGTTCACGAACATCACCGTGAACCGCTCGCCGCGCGCGGCAGCGTGGACGATCTCGGCGGTGCCGATGGCGGCGAGGTCGCCGTCGCCCTGGTAGGTGAGGACCACCTTGTCGGGGCGGTAGCGCTTGACCCCCGTGGCGACCGCTGCGGCCCGCCCGTGGGGCGACTCGACCGAATCGAGGGCGAGGAAGTCATAAGCGAAGACCGAGCAGCCGACCGACCCGACGAGGATCGTCCTGGCGCCCAGATCGAGCTCCTCGAGCACCTCCGCGAGGAGGCGGTGGACGATGCCGTGCCCGCAGCCGGGGCAGTAGGTCGTGGGGTTCGAGAGCAGCAGCGGGCGCCGGTAGATGGTCCGGCCCTCCTGCTCGGTGACGGGCTCGGCTGCGGTCATCGTCCGGACTCCTGGCTCACGGCCCACGCCTGGCGCATCGCATCGACCACTCCGTCTGGGCTCGGCACCATGCCGCCCATCCGGCCGTGGTGGTACACGGGCACGGCGCCCTCGAGCGCCAGCCGGACGTCCTCGACCATCTGACCCGCCGACATCTCCACGGCCAGCACGGCGCGGGCGCCGCGTGCGGCCTCCCGGAGCGCCTGGGCCGGGTAGGGCCACAGCGTGATCGGCCGGAACAGCCCCGCCCGCATGCCCTCGGCCCGGGCGCGCTCGACGGCCGTGCGGGCCACCCGCGCTGCCGTGCCGTACGCGACCAGGACGATCTCGGCGTCGTCGAGCTGCTCGCCCGCCCAGCGCTGCTCGCCGGCGGCGATCTGCTCGTACACCGCCTGGAGCGCGATGTCGTGCTCCTCGAGGGCCTCGGGTTGCAGGTGGAGCGACTTGAGCACCCGCGGCGGCCGGCCGGCCGCGCCGTCGAGGATCCAGTCGGGGGTGCTCTTCTCGAGCCGCTGGAACGTCGGGGCGACGGGCTCCATCGCCTGGCCCAGGATCCCGTCCGCGAGCAGGATCACGGGGGTGCGGTAGCGCTCGGCGAGGATGAACGAGTCGCGAACGAGGTCGATCGCCTCGCTGATCGACGAGGGGGCCAGGACAGGCACCCTGTAGTCCCCGTGCCCGTGACCCTTGGTCGCCTGGAGGTAGTCGCCCTGCGCCGCGCCGATGCTGCCCAGGCCGGGCCCGCCACGCATCACGTTGACCAGGACGACGGGCAGTCGCGAGCCGGCCATGTAGGACATCGCCTCGGCCATGAGGCTGATGCCCGGGCTCGAGCTGCTCACGAGCACGCGCGCGCCGGCTGCCGACGCGCCGAGCGCCATGTTGATCGCCGCGAGCTCGCTCTCAGCCTGGACGAACACGCGGCCCTCCTCGGGCATCCGGCGGGCCATCCACTCGAGCAGCTCTGCCTGCGGGGTGATGGGGTAGCCGAAGTAGGCGTCACAGCCTGCCGCGACTGCGGCCTCGGCAATCGCCTCGTTGCCCTTCATCAGGACGCGGTCGCGCGCGGGATCCACCTCGGCGGTCCCGGACGGCGAGGCGACGCGGTGGGGCCGGGCTCCCGCCGGCTGATCGACGACGGTCATCGGGTCATGCTCCGCGAGGTCGTGCGAAGATCGACAGGGCGGCGTCGGGGCACATGCGCGCGCACTTCGCGCAACTGGTGCAGGCGTCGGGGTCCGTCAGGACGACTGGGTGGTGCCCCATCGCGTTCACATGGACGGCGTCCAGCGCGAGCGCATTCGGGGCGCACGCGTCGATGCACAGGCCGCAGCCCTTGCATCGCTCGCTGGCGACGAGAACAGGACGAAACGTCGGGTGGCCGCTCGCGGGACGGCTCAGTGGGGTGTCGGCGAGCGGTGCGTGCATGGCCATCAATGGCACCTCCGGCTTGCGAGCATGTCCCCGGTTTGGACTAGCAGACAGGGCCAAGATGCACCTCGGGGTGGGCCGTTTCGCCCGAGGTCCCAACCCCGTTCCGAGGGGGGCGGGGACGCACGGGCGGCGGTCCGGGGGGCCGCCCCATGGCGATGCTCGGCACACATGGCCAGGCTGACGCCGAAGATCATCCTCGAGGGGACGCGGCTGACCTACTGCATCTCCGGGCGCCACCTCGGCTGGCCAGGGTCCGGGCGCCCACGACGAGTGGCCCCGGCCGGACGGCCCGCGTCGTCCTCCCAAAGTCCCGGCAAGCGGTGACGATCGGCACTCATGCGCATCTTCGAATATGTCGATGCTTGCGGACATGGACGAGATCACGATGCTGCAGGCCGAGATCCTCAAGACCTTGGCGAGCCCACGGCGGCTGGAGATCATCCATCGCCTGGCGCAGGGGCCGTGCGAGGTCCGCCGTATCGCGGAGGACCTGGGCGCCCCCCAGCCCAACATCTCGCAGCACCTCGCCGTGCTCCGCTCGGTGGGCCTTGTGGATGCCGAGCGGGATGGCCGCGAGGTCCGGTACAGCCTCACTGACCCCGACGTGGTCGTGGCCTGCGGGGTGATGCGCAACGTCCTCCAGCGCCGCCTGACCCGCCTTGGCCGCCTGTCCACCATCGACACGACGCACGCCGAGCTCGTCGAGACCCAGTAGCGAACAACGAAAGGGAACCAGTGGACGAGAGCCTCAACCTCGTGGTCTTCTCGGGCACCGACGACAAGCTGCAGGCCGTCGCGGTGCTCGCCGCCGGCGCCGCCGCGCTCGGCAGGCCCGTGCACCTCTTCCTGCAGTACTGGGCGCTCGACGCGTTCACCAAGGCCAAGATCAACGGTGACCACGGTCTGGCGCCCGAGGCGGGCGACGAGGGCCGGGCTGCCGTCGACGCGCTCGCCAAGGCGGGCCAGGCGAGCTGGGCCGAGACCTTGCGCCAGGCCAAGGAGCTGGGCGACGTCGACATCCAGGCGTGCTCGCGCTCGATGGACATCCTCCGGCTCGAGGAGTCCGACCTCGACCCGATCGTGGACGGCGTGGAGGGCGTGACCGCCTTCTACCTCAATGCCGGCGAGGGCCAGATCGTCTTCATCTAGGGACACCGCGCGGCCGCAGGTGCCGCGGGAAGGAGCAGCCGAATGGCGAACGTAGTCGTCGATGCGAAGGGCTTGAACTGCCCGATGCCGATCGTGAAGACCGCGCAGGCGGTCAAGTCCATGGCATCGGGACAGACCGTCGAGGTCTTGGCCACCGACGCGGGGTCCGTCAAGGACTTCGCCGCCTGGTCCAAGACCACGGGCAATGAACTCGTCGAGCAGACCACGGACGGCGGCGTGTTCCGCTTCGTCCTCCGCAAGAAGTAGGGGAAGCACCCATGACTGTCGCCGAAGCACCTGTTGTTGTCGCCGAGCCCGCTCCCGCACTCGCGGAGGCCGAGCCGCCGACCCAGCAGGGCATCGCGATCATCTGCTATAGCGGCGAGCTCGAGAAGACCTGGGCCGCGATGATCCTGGCCTCGACTTCCGCGTCGATGGGCCTGCCCACCAAGGTGTTCGTCACCTTCTGGGGCCTCCAGACCTTCGTCAAGAGCGGCAAGCGCATCACCGGCCAGAACTGGATGCAGAAGATGCTGGCCATGATGTCCCGCCCGGGCATCAAGCACCGCAAGCTGTCCAAGATGAACTTCCTGGGCATGGGCCCGTGGATGATGTTCAAGTTGGCCAAGCAGTACGGCGTCTCGTCGCCCGCGGAGCTGCTCGAGGTCGCGCAGATGATGGGCGTCGAGTTCGTCCCGTGCCAGATGACGATGGACATGTTCGGCCTGACCCGCGACGACCTGATCGAGGGGATGGGCGAGCCGGTTGGGGCGGCCACCTACCTCTCCTACGTCGCCGAGGGCGCCTCGCCGATCTTCATCTAGGCCAGCCAGAACCTCCCTTCGGCCGCTGGGGCGCGGGACCCTTCCACCCGCGCCCTCGCCCGGCCGTGCCCGTGGAAAGGATCCGGAGATGACCCTCGAACCCGCCAGCACCCCCGCCAGCACCCCCGCCATCACCACCACCATCGACGCACGCGGCAGCTTCTGCCCAGGCCCCCTGATGGAGCTCATCCGGGGCATGAAGGAGGCCGAGGTCGGCGACGTCCTGGCCGTCCTGTCGACCGACAAGGGCAGCAAGGCCGACATCCCCAAGTGGGTCGGCAAGGCCGGCCACACCCTCATCGGCGTGTTCACCAGCGACGGCTACGACGAGATCGTCGTCCAGAAGGTCCGGTAGCCTCCGATGAAGCGCGTCGTCGTCCTCGGTGGCGGGGTTGGCGGGACCCTCGTCGCCAACCTGATCGCCCGCAAGCTCAAGCGCGAGATCTCGGCCGGCCAGGCCAGGGTCACGGTCGTGGACGCCACGGGCAGCCACGCCTACCAGCCGGGCTACATGTACATCGCCATGGGCCACCAGAAGCCAGAGTCGCTGGTCAAGCCCGAGAAGTCGCTCCTCGACGGAAACGTGGAGCTGGTCGTCGACCGCGTCACGGCCATCGATGCCGCTGGCGGGACCGTGAACCTGGGCTCGGGCGCCACGATGGCGTTTGACCAGCTCGTCATCGCCACCGGCTCGCGGATCCTGCCCGAGGACATGGCGAACTTCGAGGCCGAGGCGCACCACTTCTACACGGCCGAGGCGGCCGCCAGGCTCCGCAAGGCCCTCGACGCCTTCACCGGCGGCAAGATCGTCATCGGCATCGCGGGCATCCCGTACAAGTGCCCGCCGGCACCGCTCGAGGTGGCGTTCCTGATCGAGTCCGAGCTGCGCCAGCGCGGGCTGCGCGACAAGACCGAGCTGACATTCCTCTCGCCGATCAACCGCGCGTTCACCATCGAGAGCGTCTCCGACATGGCCACGCCGATCTTCGAGGAGAAGGGCATCAGGCTCGAGCTCCTCGCCGGTGTGTCCGAGATCGACGCCGAGCGCAAGGTGGTCATCACCGATGCGTTCGAGGAGCACCCGTACGACCTGCTGATCTGCGTGCCGCCGCACAAGGGCGCGCAGGTGCTGATCGACTCGGGCCTCGCGCCCAAGTCGGGCTGGCTGCCCACCGACCGGGCCACGCTCCAGGTCAAGACTGTCGCAAAGCCGGCACCGGGCGCCGCCGACGAGGACGTCCCGCGCTACCCGAACGTGTACGCACTGGGCGACACCACGGACCTGCCGCTCTCGAAGGCGGGCTCGACCGCGCACTTCGAGGCGCCCGTGGTCGCGGAGCGCGTCGCTGCGGCCGTGCAGGGTCGTGTGCCCGAGGGCAAGGAGGCCACCTACGTCGGCAAGGTGATGTGCTTCTTCGAGGTGGGCGACGGCAAGGGCACGCTCCTGCAGTTCGACTACAACCACCCGCCGAAGCCGCCCAAGCCGAGCGCGCTCTGGCACATCGGCAAGATCATGTTCAACAAGACCTACTGGCGGACGGTGCCCCGCGGGCGCGTGTAGTCGTCCCGTCTGCTGCCCCGGTCGCGTCTGCGACCTTCCCAACTCGAACCGGTGTCAGCCGCCGCCCCGCAAGCGTGCATCAGGCGGCTGACCCGGGGTCGTTTCCCCGGCTCATGCTCGCCGACCCGCGCGTCAACACCCCGGTGAGTGGCAGCGGCCCGGCCCGGCCCGCCCGTCGAGCGTCGACGGGTCGGGCAGCTTCGGAGCCGGGGCCGCCGCCTACAATCGAGCGGTGAACGCATCCAACCGCCCGCGCCGCCTGGGCACCCGATGAGCGGCCGCGTCTTCTCCCGCGCCTCCTCGCCCAACCCGCCCGCGGCCGCGTCGGGCCACGGCTCGACGATCGTCGACGCGGAGGGCCGCGAGTACCTCGACGCGGCCGGCGGCGCGATCGTCGTCGGGATCGGCCACGGCCGGCGCGAGGTCGTCGAGGTGATGGCCGGGCAGGCGATGCGGATCTCGTACGCGCACGGCTCGGCGTTCACCAGCGAGGCCCTCGAGCGGTACGCCGCCGCCGTCGGTGACCGGCTGCCGATGGACGAGCCCGCGATCTACCCGGTGAGCGGCGGCTCCGAGGCCATCGAGACCGCGCTCAAGCTGGCGCGGGCGACGCAGGTCGCCCGGGGCGAGGCCGACCGCACGGTCGTGTTCTCGAGGTGGAGCAGCTACCACGGCAACACCCTCGGGGCGCTCGACCTGTCGGGGCGTCAACCGCTCCGC
>JAJYMP010000262.1 GCA_021786915.1 Chloroflexota bacterium | reverse complement strand
CCCGAAGTCGCAGCGGCTCGTGCCGGCGGCCGCGCTCGCGGCCGTCGAGCGCCGCGTCCACCGCGTGGAGATCCGGGGCCCGCACCTGCGGCCGTTCGGTCTCGACGCTCCCGATGCCACGATCGCCATGGTCGACCGGTCGAGATTCGACCTCGCCCTCGCCGAGCTCGCGGCCGCGGCGGGCGCCGACATCCTGGACGGCACGCCGGTTCGCGACGTCGTGGAGATCGCGGAGGGTGTGGTCGTCTTGACCGATTCGGGGCGGATCGCCGTCGACGCAGCTGTCATCGCCGACGGGGAGCCGAGCACCCTCTCGCGACGGCTCGGCCTCGGGGGGCGGCCGCGGCGGCTGGCGCTCGCCCTCGAGGCGGGCCTTCCCTTCTCCCCGTCCGTCGCCGAGGACACTGCCGTGCTGTCCTTCGGCCTGAGGGGCGGGTACGGCTGGTACTTCCCGAAGGGCGACCACGCCAGTGTCGGCGTCGGGTCGCACGCCGTCGCTGAGCAGTGGCGGCTGCGCGAGGAACTCGCTCGACTCGCGGCTGGCCTCGGGCTCGACGTTGGCGCGGGCCGCGTGCGCGGTCACTGGATCCCGATGGGGCTGCGCGCGGGCCGGCTGGCGTCGGACCGCGTGGTGTTGGCGGGAGACGCGGCGGCCGCAGCCGACGCGATGTTCGGCGAGGGCATCCCGTACGCGCTGCTGTCTGGGATGGCTGCGGCCCAGGTCGTCGGGGATTGGGCCGCCGGCACCGTCAAGTCGCTCAGCGACCACGATCCGCGCCTGCGTCGGGCGCTTGCGCCTGCGCTCGGCCGTCTAGGCCTGATCGCCGTTGCCGCCGAGGCCTCGATCAGCACGGCGCTACTCGCTGTGCGGCTCAGCACAGGCGTCCGGGAACGCGCGATCGACGCGATCGCGGGGAGGGCCGCCCCGTTCGTGCTCGACACGCACTGCGATGTGGCATGCGCCTGCGACCTCCACGGCAGTCCGCCGGGCGCGGCCGCCGCACTGCCTCGCACCGGTCAGTACCACTGTGTGCGCTGCACGGCCACATGTGCCGCGTGAGCGCACCGCCGACGCCGATCGTGCCGCGCCGCTCCGCGGCCCACCAGAAGCGCGCGACCGGCGCTGCGACTCAGGCCGAGCGGCTAGTTGCTCGCTTCGCGCCCTCCTGCGGCCGAGCGCGCCACTGATCGTGGAGACCTGAGGCATGCCCGATGAACTCGCCGTCTCGCTCCTCCTGGCGCTGCCCCTCGCCGGGCTTCGTCCTGACCGGCCTCGCGGGCCGCCGGCTCCGGGCGCGGCCGTGGCGGTTCGCCGTGGCCGTCGCCGTTGCCACCTGGGTTGTGGCGCTGCCGGTGATCGGCCGGGCGCTCGGGGGGGCATACGGGCCGGACGGCCTACGGTTCGCGCTCTGGCGGTGGATCCCGGCCGGGCAGCTCCAGGTCGACGTTAGCCTGTCGGTCGACAGCCTCACCGCCGTGCTCCTCCTCGTGGTGACGACCGTCGGGATGCTCGTCCACGTGTACTCCATCGGATATATGGCCCGCGACCCTGCGCGGTGGCGGTTCTACGCCTACCTCAACCTGTTCATGTTCTCGATGCTCCTGCTGGTGCTGGCGGGCAACTTCGCGCTCCTGTTCGCGGGCTGGGAGCTCGTCGGCCTGTCCAGCTACCTGCTCATCGGCTTCTGGTACAAACGCCAGTCCGCCGCACTGGCAGCGAAGAAGGCGTTCATCGTCAACCGGGTCGGCGACGTCGGCCTCCTGCTCGGGGTCTTCGCGGTCTTCGTCGACGCCGGGACGCTCGACATCCGCGACGCGATCGCGCGGCTGGCGGGGACCCAGTCGGTGTTGCCCGTCCCGCTGACCATCGTCGCCATGCTGCTGCTCGCCGGCGCGATGGGCAAGAGCGCCCAGTTCCCGCTCCACGTCTGGCTACCGGACGCGATGGAGGGCCCGACCCCGGTGTCGGCGCTCATCCACGCCGCGACGATGGTCAACGCCGGCGTCTACCTCCTTGCCCGCGCCAACCGGCTCTTCGCCGCGGCCCCGGACGCTATGGTCGTCGTCGCGGCGGTCGGCACATTCACGGCGATCCTGGCGGCCTCTGTCGCCATGACCCAGACGGACATCAAGCGCGTCCTCGCGTACTCGACCCTGTCGCAGCTGGGCTACATGTTCGCCGCCCTCGGCGTCGGCGCCTGGACGGCGGCCGTGTTCCACATGCTGGCCCAAGGGTTCACGAAGGGACTGCTGTTCCTTGGCGCGGGGTCCGTGATCCACGCGGTCCACGATGAGCAGGACATGCGCCGCATGGGGGGGCTTGCATCGCGCATCCCGGTGACCTACGCCACGATGCTCCTGGGCGCCCTCGCGATGGCGGGGATCCCTCCCCTCGCACCCTTCTTCTCCAAGGACGAGATCCTTGGCGAGGCCTTCAAGAGCGGCTTCTACTGGGTCTGGGGGGTCGGCGTCGTCGTCGCCGGCCTGACGGCTTTCTACATGTTCCGGCTCATGGGCCTGGTGTTCTGGGGCAGGAGCCGTGGCGAGCCGTCCGTCGAGGCGGCGATCCATGAGTCACCGCGCACGATGACCGCCCCCCTGGTCCTCCTGGCGGGCGGCACCCTCGCGATCGGGATGGTCGTCGGGCTCCCACCCGGCAATGGCCTCCTCGCCCGCTGGCTGCAGCCGGTCTTCGATGCAGGGGCCGGGGCAGGCGGTGGCGTCGCACTCGGCTACCGGCTGGTCGGGGTCGACGGTGCACTGGTCGTCGCGTCCGTGGCGACCGCAGTGGCCGGGATCGCGCTGGCGTGGCGGCTCTTCGGCGTCGACCTCCCGGTGTTCGGCCTGCGCGTCGCGGCCTCGCCCGATCGCGTCGCCGCGGTCTCGCGGGGCTCCCGCCTCGCGCGATTCCTCTACTGGGCATCGGTGAACAAGTGGTGGTTCGATGAGTTGAACGACCTTGTGTTCATCCGGGTGGGCGGGCGGGCCGCCGCCGGCCTCTGGTGGTTCGACCGCGCCGTGGTCGACGGGGCGGTGAACCGGGCCGGCGCGGCTGCCACGGCCGCGGGATCGTTCCTCCGGCGGATCCAGACCGGCCGCGTGCAGAACTACGCGCTCGGGATCGCAGCGGGACTCATCGCGATGGTGGTGGCGTTCCTTCTGCTCGGTGGCCGGTAGGCTGCCGCCCGTCGGGTTTGCGCGCCAAGAGATCGCTCTCGCAGGCCGAATGGTGGGCGCCGTCGCCCGCTCCGGCCGGCTAGGGCTCGGCGTCGGCGAGCTCGGGCTCCGCGGTGGCGACTACAGGTGGACACTGGGCGCATCGTCCGACGACGGTCAGGTGGGAGAGGTTGACGGCGAATCCCCGCGCGCCCGCGAGCGCCTGAGTCAGCGCCTGAGCTTCGGCTTCGCTGATGTCCCAGGTCCCGCCGCACGCTTCGCACCGCAGGTGGCCGTGCACGGACTCGGGCAGCACGTGGTACTCCTCGACCCCGTCATGGCCGTGGGAGTGGCGAACGAGGCCGAGCCCTTCGAGCGCGTCGAGGCTCCGGTACACGGTGGACGGCGTCGTGTCCGGGTCGATCGCGCGGCAGCGCTCGACGAGCTCGGAGCCGGTCACGTGGCCGTGCGTGGAGAGGAGCACCTCGACGAGCAGGCGCCGCTGGGGCGTCCAACGCATGCCGCTCGCCCGCAGGTGCGCCCGCGCGCGCTCGACCAGGGTCTCGGAGGGATGCTGGGACGGCTCAGTCATGGCGCACGGAATCGTACAGCGCCCGGCACGCGCCCACGCGCGCCCGGCAACGCCACGTAGGACAACTGCAACGAGGCGCGTTAGCATGCTCTCGGAGCGCCACCGACCCTCGTCCCCAGGGAGCCGTCCATGCTGTCACACCTCCGCCGCCTCCTCGACTCGTCTCCAAGCCTGCGGCGGCGGGTCATCGCGGTCTACGCTTTTCTCGTCGCCTTCAACGTCGCGGCGTGGGGCCTCGCCCTTGCGGCGTCCGCGTCCTACCCGATCCTGCTACCGACCGCGTTCCTGGCCTACACGTTCGGCCTTCGGCATGCCGTCGACGCTGACCACATCGCAGCGATCGACAACACCACCCGCAAGCTGATGCAGGACGGGCAGCGCCCCGTCGCGGTCGGCACGTTCTTCTCACTCGGCCACTCGACGGTCGTCGTCGCGCTGTCGGTGCTGGTCGCGTTGTTCGCGGGCGCCGTGAGCGAGATCCCGGCCGCCCAGCGGATTGGCGGCCTGATCGGGACCGGCGTGTCAGCGACCTTCCTCCTGGTCATCGGCGTCATCAATCTGGTCGTCCTGCTGGACATCTGGCGCATGTTCCGCGAGGTCCGCGACGGCGGCGAGTACAGCGAGGAGAGCCTCGAAGAGTTCCTCAACAGTCGGGGACTGCTGGCGCGGCTGCTCCGGCCGGCGCTGCGGCTGATCCGGCGCAGCTGGCACATGTACCCGCTCGGGTTCCTGTTCGGCCTCGGATTCGACACGGCGTCTGAGGTCGCCCTCCTCGGACTGGCGGCCACCTCGGGCGCGGGAGGCGTGCCGGTCGGCTACATCCTGATCCTGCCCGCGCTCTTCGCCGCCGGCATGTGCGCCGTCGACTCGACCGACGGCATCCTGATGCTCGGTGCCTACGGCTGGGCCTACGTCAAGCCCATCCGGAAGCTCTACTACAACCTCAACATCACGCTCGTGTCGGTCCTGATTGCGTTCGTGATCGGGGGCATCGAGGTCCTCAGCATCGTCGCGGACCAGTTCGGGCTGACCGGCGGTATCTGGGACGTCGTGACTGGACTCGACTTCGGGCTGATCGGCATCGGGATCATCGTGGTCTTCGCGGCGAGCTGGATCCTGTCCACCATCGTCTACCGATGGAAGGGCTACGACAACCTGCTGGGCGCGACGCACCCGGCCGCTGGGGCGGGCGGCGAGGTGTCCTGACGCCGGACTAGGCTGCCGGCGTTCGCGCCTACGGCTTGCCCTCGTTGATCTGGTCCCGGCAATCCACAGCCCTGTCTCAGCCTGTGCTCATGTGCGCGCTGATCATTGACCCTTGGCGACGGCCGGGACGGCAGGAGTTCGCGAAGTGCTTGATCAGACATTCGGGCTGCATGGCCGCGGGGCGGAGGATCCAAGGGCGATCACGGTCGCCGTCGAGTCGATCCCGCTCGTCCGGGCCGCCTTCGAGTCCCTCGTGGGGACCGTCCCCGGAGTGCGTCTGGTCAGCACTGGCCCTGGCCATCAGGCGACGGCGCCAATGGTGGTGCTCGAGGTGGACGTGGGGCAGGGGCGGTCCACGGGTCCCTCGGGGACGCGTGTCTCCGCACCGCAGGCCAACGTGCTCCGTCTCGCGCCCCGGTGGGAGCAGCGGGACGCTGTGCGGGCGCTTCAGGAGGGGGCTGTTGGCTGCCTGACGACCGGCGCCTCGCTCGCCGACCTCGCAGCTGCGATCCGCCGAGCGGCGCGGGGCGAGGTGACCCTCCCGCCCGGTGTTGACGGCGCCGCCCATCTGGCTTAGTCCATCGCCTGGCGCGGTAGTACGACGGAGATGTAGTAGCATCGCACCAAGCGAGCTCGCCTCGCCCGCCTCCGCGTCAAGCGGCGCGCACGCGCCGCGGCGCCCGCAGTCCCAGGAGGTCCTGTTGATGCGCCTCATCCGTTTGGTCGCTGTCGCCGTTGCCCTTGCGGCATCCCTCGCCGCCCCGACCGCCGCGTCGGCGTCTGGGTCGGGCGCCGAGTACGGCGCTTGCATCTCGATGCACGCGACCACGATGGGCGGCTTCAGCGGAGACCACAACCCCGGGATGCACCAGGGCTTCTCCAGCTGGCCCGGCTGCCCGGGCGCTTGAGCCTCCCGAAGCGCGATCGCCGATCACGCTGACGTCCGAGGAGAGCGTCGAATGCCGTCGCGGAACGCCGAGCGCAGGCGGGCTGGCCGGCGCAGCTCGGGGCAGGCGAACCGCAACCCACCGCCTGCTCTGGCAGGGACCGACCCCGCGGTCTCGACCGAGCCTCCCGACGACGCGGAGCCGGCGGCGGTCGTCGTGTCCTACGGCTTCGACGCCGGGCCGCCCGGCGGCCCGGCGTTCGCCGCGACGATCAGGGTCTCGGGGCGTCGTCGCGGTGTCGATCCGAATTTGGCACGGGCGGGCGACAGCTTCGTCCGCACCGAGACCGTAGCTGGCGTTGTCCCGGGGTCCGGCCGTGTGTCGGCGACCAGTTGGGTCTATGGGGTGTCGGCCGGGGAGTGGGACGTCAGCGCCGAGCTCGTAGGCCCTGAGCGCGCCCGGCGAGCGAACGCCGGAGGGCGCCTCGAGCGCGCCGGCTGGTCTTGGCGGCGATGGACCGTCGAGCCCGCGCCGGCCGTCCCTGTCCGGACGCGGTGGGCCCCGATCGCGCCCCTGGCGGCCAGTCCCGGCGTCGTGCCGGGCAGTTTCACCCTTCTCGCGGCCGTCGCCCTGGTCACCGCCGTGGCCCTGCAGCCGGCCTTTCTCGCGCACCACGGCATCAACCCCGGCGCGGCCGTCGTCGCTTCGCTCGCCGGGATCGCCGCTGGTCTTGCGGGGGCGAAGGCCTGGTACGTGGCCCTCAAGGGGTTCAGCCGGCAGAACCTCCGCGAGGGCTGGTCCGTCGACGGCTTCCTCGTGACCGCGCCCCTGGCGGCGGCGGCGATTGCGCTCGCCGTGGGCGTGCCGCTCGGCGAGTTCCTGGACGGCGCGGCGCCTGGCCTGTTCGTCGCCGTGGCGATCGGGAGGATCGGTTGCTTCTTCACCGGCTGCTGCGCCGGTAGGGCCACGGCCGGCTGGGGAATCTGGTCCTCCGACCGGCGCATTGGAGCCCGACGGATCCCGGCGCAGCTCGTCGAATCCTCGGTCGGCGCCGCCCTCGCGACAGGCGCGGGCATAGCCGCTGCCGCTCACGTGGGCTTCGGGACGGGCCTCGTGTTCGCAGTCTCGGTCCTCGTGTACGCCGTGGCTCGCCAGGGGCTCCTGCGCCTGCGCGCCGAGACGCGAGCCTTCTCGTGGCGGCGGGCGGCGCGACCCGCCTGACGGCGCATTGGGGGCGGGGGCATCCGGCGCCTCAGCGTCAGTGGCAGCCGCCGCGGTGCTGTGCGGGCCGGTCAGCCTCGGCTCCGGGCGTCTGGCCGTCGGCGGCCGGGTTGCCGCCGTGCGCCTCGTGGCCGCCGTGGCCGGCGTGCGACCCGTGTCCGAACAGGTGCATGCCGATCATGCCCCCGAACAGCCCGATCGTGAGCAGCGACGATGGCGTCAGGACGCCCAGATAGAGGAGCGCGGCCGCGGCCGCTGCCACGGCGATGGCGGGGAGCAACCAGCGCGGCCGGCTCGCGGTGCGGGGTGCGGTGTGATCGGCGTTCGTGATCATGCAACAACCTCCATGTGCGCCGATGGCGCGTGGACGGGACGGGCGCGACGCCTCGCCACGACGGCGAGGCCAACGGCGGCGATGCCGATCGCGATCCCGATCAGCTGGGCCGTCTTGAGTCCGAACAGGACGCTCGGCTCGTCGCGCAGGAAGAACAGCGCGAAACGGATGGCCGCGAGGCCGCCGAGGTAGGCGGCGGCCAGGGCGCCCGGCACCATGAACGAGCGGCGGCGGAGCGCCCACAGGACGAGGAACAGGCCGAGGAGCGCGATCGCCTCATAGGCCTGCGTCGGGTGGAGCGGCGTGTCCAGCGGCGCCATCGCCGCCGGGTTGCGGTAGACCACAGCCCAGGGGACGGTCGTCGGGATGCCGGCGGAGTCGCCGCCGATGAGGCACCCGATGTGGCCGATCGCCTGTCCGATGGCGGCGGCAGGCGCCGCAACGTCGAGTGCGGTCAGCCAGTCGACGCCGCGGCGGCGAGCGAGGGCGACGATCGCCAGCAGGCCCGCGATGAGGCCCCCGTAGAACGAGAGGCCGCCCGTCCACACCATGAAGATGTGCGCCGGGTGCTCCGCCAAGTCCGGCAGGCCGTTCTGAAGGACGAAGAGCAGGCGGCCGCCGGCAAGTGCGGCCACCGCGACCCAGATCACGGCGTCCGCGACGATCCCGGCCGGGAGCCGTCGCCGGCGCGCCTCATGGTCCGCGATCGCGTAGGCGACGAGCATCGCGAGCACAAGCGTCAGCCCGTACCAGCGGACGTCCACGCCAGCGATGCTGAAGGCGACCGGGTTGATGTCGATGACGAAGGGCACGGCGGGCCTCAGTGACGGTTGATCGTGGCGCGCGGCACTGCAAAGGTCCGGAGGCAGAGCACGGCCGTGAACAGGCTCACCAGGGTTGCAAGAAGCCAGGTTGCAGGGACCGGCGCGTCGGCGAGCACCGACGCGCCCAACAGGAGACCGAGTGCCGACATGAGGATCGCCCACGGCCAGGCAGCTCGGCCACGGCCGCCCTTGCTGCGGCGGCCAGAACCCGCGCGTCGGACGATGCGCCCCCGGTAGCGCCCCATGCCGCACGTGAACCGGACTTCACCTGGCCCCGCTGCGGGAAGGTCAACCACCGTCGCCGCACCCGGCGCCAGGTGCCGGACGAGCCGCGGCTCCGAGAACACAACGCGGTCCGAGCACTCGTGCGCGTCCATCCGGCGGAAGACGAGCCGGAGGGGCACGTCTGCCGCGACCTCGACGATGGCAGGGTGGTACCCGTTGGCGACGACGATCTCCACGGTCTGCGCGTGGGCGGGCGGTTCCTCGCGGCCGCCTCCGATCACCGCCATGCGACCGCTCCGAACCCGGCGACGAGGATCACCGCCAGGAGCAGCACCACCATCCAGGTGGCCGGATGCGCAACGAGGCCCATGACGGCTCCGGCGCACGTCGCCGTCACAGCGCCACCCGCGACGACCACGTCGAGCACGACAAGCGCGAGGATGGCGATGAGCACGTAGCCGAGGATGTCCATGGCCGCCACGATCGCCGGGCCAGATGAACGCCGGATGAGGCGTCGGTAATGCCCGGCTGAGAAGCTTGGGTGGCCAGTTGCAGAT
>JAJYMP010000230.1 GCA_021786915.1 Chloroflexota bacterium | reverse complement strand
GAGCCGCGGCCCCTGCTCGATGTGGAGTTCGAGGTAGGCGGCCATGCGCGCGCGCCGCCGCGCAACCAGAGGCAGGCGCGACGGTTCGATGCCGTGGTGCCTGAGGACGTCGGGCAGGCGAGCACCGTCCGCCCCGACGGCACGCTCGACCTCGTCGGGCTCGAGCACCCCTGCGAGCGAACGGCTGCCGAGCATCCCGATACCGAACCTCGTCCCCTCCTCGTCCGTGAAGCACACGAGCCCGAGGCGCGCCACCTCGGGCTCGTTCGCCTCACGGGCCGAACGAAGCACCTCGAGGGCACCGACGACGCCGAGGGCGCCGTCGAACCGCCCGCCGTCGGGGACCGTGTCGAGGTGGGACCCCATATAGATCGCGGGAGCCTCGGGGGGATGCGCCCACACGTTGCCGGCCTCGTCCTGCTCGACGTCGAGCCCGAGGTCGGCGCACGCCTCCGAGAGCCAGTGCCGCGCCGCGACCTCGTCGTCCGTCCAGGCGAGTCGCTCGGCCCCGCCTGCGGCGGTCGCGCCAAACCGGTTGACGTCCGCGAGGTCGCGCGCGATCCGCGAGGCGGAGACGTTCACACTCGCGCGGGGTCGAACGAGTCGCACGCGATGAGGCGGCCGCTCCCCTCCGGCCCGATCACGTCGGTACCGTCGAAAGCGACCCTGCCGCGGAGGATCGTGGCCGCGACCGTGCCGCGAACCGTCATCCCGGCGAAGGGCGAGTATCGCGCCGCCGAGCGGACGGACCCGTCGTCCAGTGTCCTCGTGCCGTCTGGGCGGTAGATCACGAGGTCGGCGTCGGAGCTCTCGGTGACGATGCCCTTCCGCGGATAGAGGCCGAAGATCCGGGCCGCGTTCTCGCTCGCGACCGAGGCAAGGTCCTCCATCCGCATCCGCCCGGCGACGACACCATAGGTGTAGAGGAGGGGGAGGAGCGTCTCGGTCCCGGGAATACCGGGCGCGACCTTCACGATGTCCGCGAAGTCGGTCCGCTGCGCGAGCGTGTACCCGCAGTGGTCGCTGCCGACCGTCTGCAACCCGTCCCCGGCGAGCTCCTCCCAGAGCATCGCCTGTTCCCGCTCCGCGCGGAGCGGCGGCGTGTGGATGAACCGGGCGGCGCGCGCGTCATCCTGGTACACGCGTTCGTCCGCGACGAGGAAGTGCGGGCACGTCTCGCCGAATGCGGCCACCCCGCGCCGACGCGCCGCCGCGATCAGCCGCGCCGACTCACCGACCGAGAGGTGCACCGGGTAGACGGCCGCGCCCGTCTCGCCGGCGAAGCGCAGCATCCGCTCGACGGTCTCGACCTCGGCGACGGCGGGGCGGGAGGCGCCATGATGGCGGAACTCCACCTTCCCCTCGGCGACGAACGCCGCCCTGGTCCCCTCCACGATCGCGTCGTTCTCGCAGTGGACCATGACGACCCACCCGAGCTCGGCCGCCGCGCGCATGAACTCGAGGACAACGTAGTCGTCACAGAAGAACCCTGCGGCGCGGTACGTGCTGTAGAGCTTCGCGCTCGTCACCCCCCGCTCCGTGAGGCGTCGCATCTCGGCAATCTGCCCGCTCGAGAGATCGGTCACGATCAAGTGCATTGAATAGTCCGTGCGACAACCGGCGGCCTCCGCCAGACGTCGGTCGAGCGCTTCCTCGAAGCCCTCGCCGGCGTGCTGGTGCGCGAAGTCGATGATCGTCGTCACGCCGCCGGCGAGGGCCGCCGCGCTGCCCGATGCGAAGTCGTCAGCTGTCTTGTGGGGCTTCGCCTCAAGCGCGAAGTGGACATGCGGATCGACGATCCCCGGCAGGACGTAGGCATCGCTCGCATCGAGCGTCTGGTCGCCGTCGGGAGCCAGGTTCGTGCCGATCTCGACGATCGCGCCGTCGCGGCAGCGCACGTCTGCGCGGGTGAGACCACGCGGTGAAACGACCGTCCCGCCGCGGACGAGAAGTCGGTCGCTCATCGAACCGCTCCTCCTGTCGCCCCGAACGAGGCCGGTTCCGCTGGCCCGGGGCCCACGGCGGACGCACTCGTCGAGGGACCGCCAATCCTCGAGGCGGCAGCCTCGAGGAGCTCCTCGACCGTGATGACATCGGACGGGACAGCCGGATCGCTCCAGGCCTGGGCGAGGCGCGTGACCTGCGGAGGCTTGACGAACGTCCGCCGCAACTCATCCGGACGCGAGAAGACGTCTCTGGTCGTCCCGTCGAGCAGGATCCTCCCCTCGCACAGCGCGACGACGCGCTGCGCGTACGCGGCCACGATCGGCATCTCGTGGGTGACGATGATGATCGTGTGACCTTCGTCCCGCCACAGGCGGGATAGGAAGTTCATGATGTCCGCGGACTGCCGGTAGTCCTGGCCGGTCGTCGGCTCATCGACGATGATCGCCTTCGGTTGCATCGCGAGCGTCGACGCGATCGCGACGCGCTGACGGAGTCCCTTCGTCAGGAAGAAGGGGTGCTCGGTGAAGAGCGCCTCGCGAACGCCTGCCACTGCCGCCGCCTCGCGGACGATCCGGTCCCGTTCCGGATCGTCGATCCCGAGGTTCCTCGGGCCGTACGCGATCTCGTCGTAGACCTTGTTGTTGAACAGCTGGTGATCCGGGTTCTGGAACACGTAGCCGATCCGCCGGACGAGATCCTTGATCACGCCCTTCCGGGCCGTGTCGATCCCGTCGACGACCACCCGTCCGGTCGTCGGTCGCAGGAGCCCGCCGAGCGACTTCGCGAACGTCGTCTTCCCGGAGCCGTTCTGGCCGATGAGCGCGATGAACTCGCCCTCCTCGGCGGCGAAGTCGATCCCTCGCAGTGCGGGCGTCCCGTCCTCGTAGGTATAGGTGAGCGCGCTAACCTCGATGAGGCTCATCGCGGGGAGCCCCCCAGCAACACAGTCCCGGCGGCGAAGCCCTCAGCGTCGCCGAGGGGGAGCTCGCCATGGTACAGCCCACGTTCGCGGAGGCGGCCGAAGACCTCGGTGACCTGCGGCGGATGAACGTCCAGCGCGAGCAGCAGGTCCAGGTCGCTGAAGATTTCGCGGGGTGGCCCGACGCGCTCGACCCGGCCCTCATGCATCAGGACGACCTTGTCCGCGAGCGGCGCGAACGCCTCGATGTTGTGTTCGACGACAACAATCGTCATCTCGTGCTCATTCTTCAGTTCCGCGCAGATCCGGACGACGAGGTCCTTCCCGAGCGGATCGATCATCGCGGTCGGCTCGTCGAGGATCAGGATCCGGGGCTGCATCGCGATGACCGACGCGATGGCGACTCGCTGTTTCTGCCCCCCCGAGATGTCGTAGGGAGGCTTATCGAGCAGGTCCTCCACGCCGGTGATCCCCGCCGCCCATCGGACGCGGTCGCCGATGGTCGCGCGGGGCCAGCCGACGTTCTCGAGGCCGAAGACGATCTCCTCCTCGACCGTCAGGGCCGTGAACTGGGACTCCGGGTCGGCGAAGACGAATCCGATGTGCGCCGCGAGGACCGGCGCCTTGATCGACTCCACCCGCTCCCCGAACACCAGCACGTCGCCCTTGAGCACCCCGGTGATCGCGTTCGGGATCAGGCCCTTGATCACAGACACGAGGGTCGTCTTGCCGGCCTCGTTCGGACCAATGACGAGAACGAATTCTCGTTCCGCGATTTCGAGGTCGACGTCGATCAGTGCGGGATCGGTCCTGTGCTCGTATCTCCAGCTGACGCCCTTGAGCTCGATCGCGCTCATTCGAGCCCCAGGATGCGCCGGACGAAGGCCAGGAGAGGCGACGAATCGGTCGAGAAGATCGTCGTGGTCGCCCTGACGATCGCGATCGAGAACAACGTGCCGAGCAGCCCGAGGCTGAGGAGCCAGTCCCGGGCCCCCACGACGTAGCGATCCCGCAGATAGTCCGTTCGCCGGCCGCCGGTTGCCGGGCGCCCGGAAAGCGTGTAGCCGCGTGCATAGAGCGCCGCGGAGATCTCGTCGGCGCGCCGGAGGGCGACCGCGAACAGGGGAACCGTGTACATCGTGTAGAGCTTTACCTTCTCACTGATCGAGAGTGCATCGAGATCGAGCGCTCGCGCCTGCTCGGCCTCGCGGATCGTCGAGAAGTCCTCCATAAACATCCCGGCGCTGCGGAGCGACAGCCCCGCGACGTAGCTCGCCGCGAACGGGACGCGCAACGTCCGGAGCGCGACGAGCACGTCGCGCTCCCGATTCGTCGAGAAATAGAGGATTGCGCCGAAGAGCATCGCCATCAGCCGGACGTAGCTCACGAACGCCCACGACATCGGCTCGAAGTACAACGTGAGCCCCGCGATCCTGAATGGGGTGAGGTGCACAACGTCGCCGGGCGCAAGGAACGCCACGATGAACATGAACAGTGCCACGGTGACGAGGAGGGGGCGGTACTTCTTCAGGTCGCTCATCCGGACGCGACCCCACCAGAACAAGCCGAACGTCAGCGCGATGATCGCCAGGTTGATCTCGGGCCGATCGATGAAGATCGGGGCGACCGACAGTACGAACAGGAGCACCAGCCGCGTGACGGGATGGAACGCATAGAACGGAGAGTTTGCAGGAACGACGCCGAGGAGCGTCTTCTTGGCGAATTCGGACCGAGGCATCTCGTTCTCTCCGGAGTTCTCCCTTGGAATGGCTCGGCGACCGGCCACGCCGCCGGTCGCCGAGCTCCGACTGTCAGGCCTGGGCTAGGGCCGTCACGCCCACCAGCCCTTCACGAAAGCCCTGGAGCGGATGACCATCGGGGTCACGTACTTGAGCAGGATCGATCCGAAGATCAGCGAGGGAATCGAGTTCCCGATCGTCCACCCGAGCAGGGCGGGGATCCGAGCCTGGTCGGTGATCAGGCCGAACCAGGACAGGACGTACGTTCCCCAGAATGCGCCGAGGAAGTTGGCGATCAGCACCCCGAAGACGATCCAGACGATCCAGTCACGGACGCCGACGAGACGCGGATCGGCCTTCAGCCACTTGAACGCCGCCACTGCCAGGAAGCCCTGAAGGAAGTTCGCCGGCAGGTAGGCGGCGGACACGGGGATCGGCGCGGACCCGCTCATCGCGTTCGAGATGAACGGGAAGAACATCCCGGCGATCACCCCCCACGCACCGAACCAGGTTGCACCGACGGCCTGGACTGCTTGTCCGGGCCAGAAGGCGGACACAAAGCCGATCGGGACCGCGAGACTGCCGAGCGTCCCGACGACGATCCCGATGCCAATGAACAGGGCCATCATCACGACGTGGATGATGCCGGGGCTCCTCCGCTCCCCTGCCTCGACTACCCAAATCCGGCCGGCGGTTCCGGCCACGGGATCAGACGCCATATCCGGGTCCTCCTCGTTCGGGCAATTGCCTATGTGCTGCGGTATATTGGATACTGGCTACAAAGTCAAGATGGCTATGAAATGCAGGAGGTGAGGGATGCCTTTGTCGGCGAAGGTGCAGCGCATCGAGCCCCAACTCCTCCGCGCGCGGGTGTACGACGTCGTCAAGCGATGGATCGTCGACGGCGTCCTCGCTCCAGGCGAGCGGCTCCGAGATGCGGAGCTGGCCCACCGCCTCGGGGTGAGCCGGATGCCAGTCCGCGAGGCCTTGGCTCGGCTCGCCGATGAAGGCTTCGTGGAGGTGGCCGCGAATCGCTGGACGCGCGTGGCGCCCGCGAACCCGGACGACGCGCGGCGGATCTATCCGATCGTCTGGACGCTGGAGATGCTGGCCGTCCGGCTCGCCGCCGCGCACCTCGGGGATGGGGCGTTCGCGAAGATGCGGAAGGCGAATGAGCGGCTCCGTCGTGCGATCAGGGAAGGCGACGCAGTGACCGCCTCTCGGACCGATAGAGAGCTGCATGCCGTGTACGTCGACGCGACAGGTAACCCGGAGCTCGTCGACATCCTCTCGAGCCTAAAGACGAGGCTGCGTCGTCTTGAGATCGTCTATTTCGGCGGCTCGGTCATCGCGGCGAGGTCCGCGGACGAACACGATGATTTGATCGAGGCGCTTTCGCGCGGAAACGTCGAGGCCGCGGTCGAGATGGTCAAGGACAACTGGGAACGGAGCTATGAACGGATCCTGGCGCCCGTGCAAGCGGCGACGGGTGGCGGACAGCATCGACCCGAAGGAGAGAAGTCATGAGTCGGACCGTGCGTTGCGGCCTGGTCCAGGCCGTCCATGAGCTGGATGGCCGAGAACCGGTCGCGGCTCATAAGCGGGTCGCGATCGAGAAGCACCTCGGGCTGATCGATGAAGCCGCAAGCCGCGGTGTCCAGATCCTTTGCCTTCAGGAACTCTTCATCGGGCCGTACTTCCCCGCCGAGCAGGACGCCCGCTGGTACGAGGCCGCCGAGTCGGTACCCGACGGTCCAACGATCAAGGTGATGGCGGATGCCGCACGAAAGCACGGCATGGTGCTCATCGTCCCCGTTTACGAGCGGGAGATGGCGGGCGTCTTCTACAACACCGCGGCGGTGATCGACGCGGACGGCACGTACCTCGGGAAGATGCGCAAGGTGCATATCCCGCACTGCCACGGGGAGGACGAGCACTCGCCGTACGGGTTCTGGGAGAAGTTCTACTTCCGGCCGGGCAACCTCGGCTATCCCGTCTTCGAGACCGCCTTCGCCAGGATCGGCGTCTACATCTGCTACGACCGCCACTTCCCCGAGGGCGCCCGCCTTCTCGGGCTCCACGGTGCGGAGATCGTCTTCAACCCGTCCGCGACGACCTCCGGCCACTCGGACAGCATCTGGAGGATCGAGCAGCCAGCGCACGCGGTCGCAAACGGCTATTTCGTGGGCGCCTTGAACCGGGTGGGCCGCGAGGCGCCGTGGAATATCGGCCACTTCTACGGAAGCAGCTACTTCGTCGACCCGATCGGCGAGATCGTCGCGGAGGCCGCGGGCGCCGACGAAGAGATCGTCGTCGGCGACCTCGACCTCGGGCGGATCGACGATATCCGCGCGCACTGGCAGTTCTATCGCGACCGGCGTCCCGACACCTATGGGGAGATCGCCTCGGATCTTCCGTAGCCGGCCCACGCAGCCCGAGCGGCGTGTCGAATTCTCGGGTCGCCGCTCGATACTGACAGGAGGGTCAAGCCATGGCGCAGGACACGCTCACGAGTCCGACGATCGACGGAGCGTCGCTCGCGCTGCCGTCGCTCTTCGTCGAGACGGGCGTCGTCGATCGGCGGGCATATGAGGCCACGATCGAGGTCCTGCGCGAGCGATCGATCATGCTGCCGACGTTCCGCCAGCTCGCGGTACCCGAGGAGACGGGCAGGGATGACCTCCTTGTCGACGTCGATCCCGACACGGCAGACGCCAACAACCTGTTCCGCATTCACTGGTACAACGACCGGTCGCGACGCTCGCGAGTCCGCGTTCCCGCCCATGTCGTCCTGCCGAAGAGCCTGACCGGCGTCGATGCCCCGATCGTCGTCCTGCTCGGGGCGCTGTTCCCGATGATCGGGTCCCACAAGCTGCTCGCCGCCTATGCCTCTCTCGTCCCCCGGCTGGTAACCGGGCGCTTCGACCCGCGGACGCAGCGCGCGGTCTGGCCATCGACGGGCAACTACTGTCGCGGCGGGGTCGCTCTGTCGCGAATCCTCGGGTGCCGCGGGGTCGCCGTCCTTCCCGGGGGGATGAGCTCTGAGCGGTTCCGCTGGCTCGAAGCGTGGGTGACGGATCCGGAGGATGTGATCCGTACCCCGGGCTCGGAGAGTAGCGTTCGTGAGATCTACGAGCGATGCGACGAGCTGGCTGCCGATCCGGGCAATGTCATCCTCAACCAGTTCTCCGAGTACGGGAACCACCTCGTTCACCGCGAGGTCACATCGGCCGCCTTCGCCGACGTCTTCGAATCCCTCCGCGCGGCACAGCCGACGCTTCGGCTGCATGCCTTCGTCTCGGCATCGGGCTCCGCCGGGACGATCGGCGCCGGCGACGCCCTGAAGGAGCGCTACGGTGCGAAGATCGTCGCCGTCGAGGCCCTCGAGTGTCCAACACTCCTGATGAACGGGTTCGGCGAGCACAACATCCAAGGGATCGGCGACAAGCATGTCCCACTCATCCACAACGTGATGAACACGGACATCGTCGTCGACATTTCCGACGAGGCGACCGATCAGCTCAACCTCCTGCTCTCGACGCCGGTCGGGCGCTCGTACCTCGTCGAGTCCGGCGTTCCCGATGCGATCGTCGAAGCGCTCGACCTCTTCGGACTGTCGAGTCTCTGCAACGTCCTGGCCGCCATCAAGACGGCAAAGCTCCATGGCCTCGGACCGGACGATGTGGTAATGACGATCGCGACTGACGGCGCGGCGCTCTACCGGAGCGAGGCGCCGAAGGCCTTGGAGCAGTTCTTCGGGGGCGAATTCACCAGGCGCGACGCGTCTGAGGTGGTCCAGCGGCACCTGCTCGAGGCGGATCCTGCGAACGTGCTGGAGCTGACCGACTTCGATCGACGCCGGATCTTCAATCTCGGCTACTACACATGGGTGGAGCAGCGCGGGATGAGCCTCGAGGAGTTCTCGGTCCGCGCGAAGCGGGAGTTCTGGCAGGCCCTGCGCGGAGCGCTCGCCCGGTGGGACGAGGCGATCGCCGCGTTGAATGATGAGGTGCGACGATCGTAAGGTCTGCTGCGAGTGTGGCTGGCGTGAAGCCGACCGCCGACGCCACGAGCGCGGCAGTCACGACCGGCGTCGCCAGCGCCAGGGCAAGCAGCAGGCCGCCGGCGAACTCCGTGAGCGCCGAGACAGCGGGTGAACCGCAGGATAATCGCGCGCTTCGCCGCTCGGGCTTCCGTGCTCAGGCCTACCCCAGCTTCACCGCCTTCGACCCGGGGAGTCCCAAAGCACGTGCGTTACCAGGCTACGCTACTCCCCGCCGATCTGAACGTGGATATCGCATGTCATGCTTATCGGGTTGCCTCCGCCTGGCACAAGATGTAGTGTCTGGCTGTGGGCGCGCGGAACCTTGGCGACTACCCGCGGAACCTGGGCCAGTTC
>JAJYMP010000095.1 GCA_021786915.1 Chloroflexota bacterium | reverse complement strand
GGCCCTCATCACCGGCATCACCGGCCAGGACGGGTCGTACCTCGCCGAGCTCCTCCTCGAGAAGGGCTACGAGGTCCACGGGCTCATTCGCCGCTCCAGCTCGTTCAACACCGGCCGGATCGACCACCTCTATCGCGATCCGCACGAGGCGGAGACGCGGCTGTTCCTCCACTACGCGGACCTCACCGACAGCTCCAGCCTCATCGGCCATCTGCACCGGGTCAAGCCGGACGAGGTCTACAACCTGGGGGCGCAAAGTCACGTCAAGGTGAGCTTCGAGATGCCGGAGTTCACCGCGGAGACGGCCGCGATGGGCACGCTGCGGATGCTGGAGGCCGTCCGAACGGCGGACTGGCCGATCCGCTTCTACCAGGCCGGCAGCTCGGAGATGTACGGGAAGGTCCTCGAGAGCCCCCAGAGCGAGCGCACGCCGTTCAACCCGCGCAGCCCGTATGCGATCGCCAAGGTGTTCGCCCATTTCATGGTCGTGGACTACCGAGAGGCCTACGGCCTCCACGCCAGCAACGGCCTCCTGTTCAACCACGAGTCGCCCCGGCGCGGCGGCACGTTCGTGACCCGCAAGGTGACGCGCGGGGTGGCGGCCATCCTCAAGGGTGAGCAGGAGCACCTCTTCCTCGGCAACCTGGAGGCGAAGCGCGACTGGGGTTATGCGAAGGAGTACGCGGAGGCGATGTGGCTGATGCTCCAGCAGCCCGAGCCCGACGACTACGTCATCGCCACCGGCGAGATGCACTCCGTCCGCGAGCTCTGCGAGGTCGCCTTCGGCCTCGTCGGCCTCGACTGGGAGCGCTACGTCCGGGTGGACGCCAAGTACCTGCGGCCGACCGAAGTCGAAGAGCTCTGCGGCGATGCGTCGAAGGCGAAGCGGGTGCTCGGCTGGCAGGCCCACGTCCGTTTCGCGGAGCTCATCGGGATCATGCTGGAGCACGATCTCCCCGGGGCGGGGATCGACCAGGAGCGCGTCGTTGGTGCTGGGCACGACGGAGTGCAGCGGTGAACCTGCGGACCGAGGCCGCCGAATACGCCAAGTACCTGCTCACGTTGGGCGTCATGCCAGTCCAGCGGCGGCGCGCGCATCGCCTGCAGTCCATGACTCCGCTTCGGCTGCACCTCGGATCGGCGAACAACCGCCTGCCCGGCTGGGTGAACGTGGATCTCCTTCGGCCCGGCCGGGCGCTGGATCTCTACTGGGATCTGCGGCGTCCGCTCCCCTTCCCGGACGCGTCCGTTGACACGATCTTTGCCGAGCACCTGCTCGAGCACCTGCCGTTCCCGGCGGGGGTCGGACTTCTGCGGGAATGCCGGCGTGTCCTGCGGCCGGGCGGGATTGCGCGCATCGGCGTACCGGACCTCGATCGATACGTCGCCTCGTATCTCGGCCGCGACGACATCATCGAGCGCGTTCGACCCGGGCGTCCCACCCGGGCACTCGCGCTCGGTGAGCCCTTCTTCCTCTATGGGCACCGGTGTATGTACGACTTCGAGACCATGCAGCGCGCCCTCCTCGACGCCGGGTTCACCCATGTGGAGCGCAGCAGCTTCGGACAGGGCCGGCTCCAGCCAAGCCCGGATTCGATGGGGCGGCGCGACGAGACGATGTACGTCGAGACCTGGAGCGCAGGCGGCGATGAGTAGCTTCTGGCCCGGCCGCCGGGTGATGGTCACCGGCGGCGGCGGCTTCCTCGGCAGCGCCGTGGTGCGGCGGCTCCAGGCGGGCGGCGCCGACTCGATCTTTGTACCCCGCTCGCGGGACTACGACCTCCGGACGAAGGACGGGATCGACCGCGCCCTCGCCGACGGCCGGCCCCAGCTGGTGATCCACGCCGCCGCCGTCGTGGGCGGGATCGGCGCCAACCGTGAGAACCCGAGCCGGTTCTTTTACGAGAACGCGATCATGGGCATCCAGCTCATGGAGCAGGCGCGCCTGGCCCGCGTGGAGAAGTTCGTCACGATCGGGACGGTCTGCGCCTATCCGAAGTTCACGCCCGTGCCGTTCAGGGAGGACGACCTCTGGAACGGCTACCCGGAGGAGACGAACGCCCCCTACGGTCTGGCGAAGCGGATGCTCCTGGTCCAGGGGCAGGCCTACCGACAACAGTACGGCTTCAACGCCATCTACCTGCTGCCGGTCAACCTCTACGGCCCGGGCGACAACTTCGACCCACGCAGCTCCCACGTGATCCCGGCGCTCATCAAGAAATGCGTGGATGCCCGTGAGAGCGGCGCTCCGTCAATCGAGGTCTGGGGCACCGGCGCCGCGTCCCGCGAGTTCCTCTATGTGGATGACGCGGCGGAGGGCATCGTCCTCGCCGCTGAGCGCTACGACGGCCCGGAGCCCGTGAACCTAGGGGTCGGCCGGGAGATCACGATCCGCGACCTGGTCGCATTGATCGTCCGCCTGACGGGCTACCGGGGCGAGCTCCGCTGGGACACCACCAAGCCCGACGGCCAGCCGCGGCGAGCCCTAGACACGTCGCGGGCCCGCGAACGTATCGGCTTCGTGGCCCGGATGCCTTGGGAGAACGGGCTCCGAGCGACGATCGACTGGTACGAGCGGCGCGCCGAGGCCGCGCGGGCGACCGCGGAGTCGGAATGATGCCGTGGAGCGTTTCCGCGCCGCACCTCGCGGCCTCATGACGTCTGTGAAGGGGTACGTGCTGGCCGCGGCGCGGGCGGCAGGCGTCGACCTGGTCCGACTTCGCAGCGTTCGGCATCCCATCGGGCGGCTCGCCCGGCTCATGACGTCATTGGGGATCGACCTGGTGATCGACGTGGGGGCCAATCGAGGTCAGTTCGGGCTCGAGCTCCGCCGAGCCGGGTATGCCGGGCGGATCGTGAGCATCGAGCCGCTGGCTGAGCCCTTCCAGCGGCTTTCTCGACTGACTGCAACGGACGAGCGGTGGACCGTGATCCGGTCCGCGGTCGGTTCAAGCGCGGGCTCGGCGACGATGCATGTCGCCGCGAATGGCGGAGCATCGAGCTCGATCCTGCCGATGCTCGAGTTGCATGACCGCGTGGCCCCGGAGGCGCGGTATGTTTTCGATGAGCACGTGGACGTTGCTACCCTCGATGATCTCGTCCAGCCGCACGTGCGAGACGGGCTCACCCTGTTCACCAAGGCCGATGTCCAAGGCTATGAGCTGCAGGTGCTTGCCGGCGGAACGGCCACGCTTGCCCGGTCATCTCTGGTCCAGCTCGAGATGTCGCTGATCCCTCTCTACGAGACTGCGCCCACCCACCGAGACGTTCTCGAGTTCATGGGGCAGCGTGGCTTTCAGCTCGTCGGAATCGAGCCTGGCTTCGCGGCCCCCACGGGGCTGTTGCTCCAGGCTGACGGGCTCTTCGCCCCCGACCACGCGACCCGGTCGCTCCAGGGGGTTCGATCGTGATGCCACTCGGCTTCTGGTCTGGTCTCCGCGCGCGTCGTGCGCGCACGACGCGGATCCCACGGATGGCCGACCGGGTACGGGCGAGGGCCAAGAAGAGGTGATCGACGCGCTGGCGCTGGGTGGACGGAGGCTGCGGTCGTGGCTCACCTCCTCCGACATCTCCGGCGACACGGAGGCCGAGCGCTCGTCGGAGCGGAACCGGCGCGCAGTCGCAAGCTCCATCGCCGGACTTGCTCTTCGCGGCTCCTCCTTTGTGGTCGTCCTCATCAGCGTACCGCTGACCCTCGATCTGCTCGGTCCGGTCCGCTTCGGGATGTGGATGACGATCGCCTCCGTGGTCGCCCTCCTCGGCGCGACTGACCTCGGGATCGGCAATGGCGTGCTCAACAGCATCGCTCGCGCCTACGGGCAAGGCGACAGAGCGGCGGCTCGCCGGTTCCTGGCTTCGGGGTTCGTGGCGCTGGCCGGAATCGCGCTCGTGCTGGGGGCACTCTTCGTGGCCGCCTATCCTCGTGTGCCGTGGGCTGCTGTTTACAACGTCGCCAGCGACTCGCTGGCCGCATCGGAGGCAGGTCCTGCCACCGCTGTCTTCGTCGCAACGTTCCTGGTTGGCTTGCCTCTCAGCCTGGTCGGCCAGGTCCGTGCCGCGTACCAGGAGGGCTTCGTTCAAAGTGCCTTCGTAGGGCTTGGGAGCGTCCTGACAATCGCCCTTCTCTTGATCACGGTCGCGGCGCGCGCGAGCCTTCCCGTTCTCGTGCTCGCGATGGCAAGCGGGCCACTCATCACGGCCCTGGTCAACCTGATCGTGCTGGTTCGCCTCCAGCGCCCCTGGCTGGCACCCCGCCTGGCGGACGTCACCACCGACGCACTGCGGTCCGTTGTCGGGGTCGGGCTGGCGTTCATGGTCCTTCAGATTGCGTACACGGTCGGGTTCTCGGCCGATCGAATCGTCGTGGCTCACGTCGTCGGTCCGGCTGCGGTCGCCGACTATGCCGTCGTGTACCGGCTGTTCTCGATGCCGGCGGGACTTGCTGCGATCGCCTTGCTGCCCCTCTGGCCGGCGTACCGTGAGGCCATCTCGCGGCACGACATCGCTTGGGTGCGCCTGACCCTGCGGCGGTCCCTCTTGGTCACGGTCCTTGCGACCATCCCTCTGACCATCGTACTCACGATCGCCGGTCCCTTTATCGTTGACACGTGGACTAGTCACAGCGTTTCTCCCTCCCACGGCCTGTATCTCGCATTGGGAGCCTTCGCCATCACTCTTGGGGTCGCCAATGTCTTCATGGTGCTGCTGAACGGCGCGCAAGTGATGCGCTACCTGATCTTCACCTGGATCTTGATGGCGGTCCTGAACCTCGCGGTCAGCATCTACCTGGCGTCCAGAATCGGCGTGGCCGGCGTGGCGCTCGGATCCGTGTTCGCTGTCGTCGCTGCGCTCATGATTCCCGCGCTCGTGTATGTGCCGGGTCTACTCCGTCGGCTTGAGCAGGGTGACTACCGATCCGTCGCCCTCGTCGCAATGGATGCCCAGAATGACGTTCGATCCTAGTGCCGCCTTTCGCCGGGACCTGGCGAGGTGGATCAGCACCAGACGCCGCCCCTCCGCGTCGGCCGCCACCAAGCTCGTCGTCGCCAATCCCGGAGTCCAGGCGGTTCTCCTCCTTCGGGCACAGATGGCCCTACAGGCTGCCGGCCGCCACCGACTCGCACGTGCGGCGTCTTTGCACAGCCTCCGAATAGCGGGAGCGCAGTTGCTGATTGGCTGCCGCGTTGGGCCTGGCTTGAGGCTGCCGCATCCGCACAGGGTCGTGATCGGTGTCGGCGCGGTCACCGATGAGAACTGGATCATCCTGCAGCGAGTCACATCGGGTGAGCGATGCGGCGATTGCGCAGACCCCAGACATGGGTATCCGCGCCTGGGTGCCCGTATGGTGGTCGGCGCAGGGGCCGCCATTCTGGGTGGCGTCAGGGTCGGTGACGACGCCGTCGTCGGCGCCAACGCGTTGGTCGTGCCGGATGTTGATGCTGCCGACGTTGTAGTCGGGGTGCCGGCGAGGTCAACCAAGAAGGCAGGCGGTGCGGGACAGCCACATGCAGTTCAATCCGGACAGCGATGAACCGAGCCGCAGCTCAGGCCTCGAACCTCGATCGCCTGTCCGTTGTGGACACCGCGAACACCGGGAAGCCGGGAGGTGTGAGCGCTCTGGACCTATGGGCCTTCCTTGTGCCTGCCGTCTCGTTCATCGAGCTCACGATCGTGGGGCGGCTCATCATCAGCGAGCTCCTCATGCTGGCGATGCTGCCGTGGCTGTGGAACGCACGGGATCGCCTGCCGCTGCCGCGATGGATCGTGGTGCTGTGGGCGGGCTGGCTCCTCGGGCAGATCGTCACCGACCTCGTCGTGGGAAGTCCGTTTGAGGACTTCGCACGGGGCTGGGCAGCGGTCATCTTCACAATCACCGATTTCGCCGCGATCCTGGTCCTCGCGTCCACCCCCCGGAGGGCTCGCCTCCTTGCCCTTGGCCTGGCGACCGGTGGCGTTCTCGGCTTCCTGTTCGTTCCCAACGCATACGCCGCGGTGGATCCGTGGAAATGGGCGTTTGCGCTGCCGGTCGGGCTTGCCCTTGCAGCTGGCCTGTCAGGCACGGCGGGTGCCAAGCTGCCCTGGCTGACGGTCGCGGCCTTCGCTGCTTTCGGCGCCCTGAACCTCTTCTTCGGGTTCCGCAGCCTCGGCGGCGTGAGCCTGCTGACAGCCGGCTACCTTGTCCTCGGCGTTGTCTCCGGGCGCCGTCAGGTGAGCTCCGAACCCTCGATGTTGCGGGCCGCCGCCGGCGTGGCTCTTCTCTCCCTGACGGTCGTGGGCACGCTCCAACTCTATGACGCCGCTGCGTCTGGGGGGCTCCTGGGATCCGACGCCCAGGCCAAGTACGCGGAACAGTCCGGGACCTTCGGCGTCCTCGTGGGCGGTCGATCGGAGGTGCTCGCGTCCACCCAGGCGATCATCGACTCTCCAATCCTGGGCCACGGATCGTGGGCCAAGGACTTCAAGTACGTGGACCTCCTGGCGGAACGTCGCAGCTCCCTGGGCTACGAGGTCGGGGCGGGGTACTCCGACGTGGGCTTGATTCCGGCGCACTCGTACCTGATGGGGTCGTGGGTCTGGGCCGGCTTCCTGGGCGGCCTGTTCTGGCTCGCCGTCGCGGGCATCGCCGTGTGGCTTCTGGCGAACCTGTACTCGTTCCGCGTCGATTTGGCGCCGCTCCTCGTGTTCTCCACCATGCTCCTGCTGTGGAACATCGCGTTCTCGCCTTACGGGTTCAGCGGTCGGATCGCCGCTGCGTACAGCATCGCGCTTTGCCTCCTCGGGCTGCGCCTCCTGTCGGCCGACCGACGAGTTCCCCACCCCTTGCGCATACCGGCAGGCTCTCCGACGCGGACCTCCGTCGACCGGAGGGCATTCTACCCAGCTGACCCGGGGGCGATCGACCCTGCCCGTGGTAATCCGACGTGATCTCGATCGTCACGATCTCGATGAACCAAGGCCGATTCCTGCCGACCGCCGTGGACTCGGTGCTCGCGCAGCGCGACGTGGACCTCGAGTACGTCATCGTGGATGCGGGCTCGACCGATGGAAGTCGTGAGTACCTGGCGACCCTCCACGACCCTCGCGTCAAGCTCGTGCTCGAGCCTGACCAAGGACCGGCGGACGGGCTGAACAAGGGAGTCAGGTCCACGACCGGAGCCGTGGTCGGCTATCTGAACGCAGATGACTTGTACCTCGTGGACGCGCTCCGCGAAGTCGACAACTTCTTTCGCACGAACCCTTCGGTCGACGTTGTGTACGGGGACGGGTGGATCATCGACGGCGAAGCCCGGGTCCGGCGGCACTTCGAAGCGACGCCATGGGGACTGCGCCGATACCTGTACGGAGGCGTGAACGTCCTGCAGCAGTCCACGTTCTTCCGGCGCTCCGCGTTCGACCGCACCTCCGGTTTCAACTCACACAACGTGACCTGCTGGGACGGCGAGCTGCTGGTGGACCTGGCGCTCGCCGGCGCACGGTTCCGCCGGGTGCGGGCGGATTGGTCGGCGTTCCGGCTCCACGCAGAGGGCATCTCGGGGTCCGGCCGCCTCGAGGCCCAGTACCACCAAGACCGTCAGCGCTTCGTGGCCCGGGCGATCGGCCGCGACGCGCATGTGGCCGACGGGGTGCTCGCGCTGTCAGCGCGTACCGAGAAGCTACTCCGCGCTCCCGGCTACGCTCTTCGAAGGCTGAAGTCACGGTCTGCCGGCGGCGGTCTGGTTGAACGCGGGCCCAACGGCTACGTGATCCGTGCGAGTCGGGCCGGATGATGCGGATCGCTGTCTTGTGGACCCGGCTGAGCGGCTACCTCAACGCCTGTCTTCGCGAGCTCGCGACGAGGCCGGACGTCGAGCTTCTCGTGGCACACGAGACGGCCGGAGATGATGCGCCGTTCCATGACAGTCAGTTCTCCTGGATGGCGACCCGGATCGAATACGTGGGTCGGCCCGACCGTGACGCACTGTTCACAAGGACCCGCTCGTTCGCGCCTGATGTCTTGCTGGTGTCCGGTTGGAACAGTCGCGAGTTCCGGTACGTGCTGCGACACCTTAGGCCCCGGCCGCTCAGGATTCTGTGCATGGACAACCAGTGGCGCGGCACGTGGAAGCAGGGCCTGGGCGTGATCGCCTCGCGGTGGTACGTTCGCAGGCTGTACGATGCCGCGTTCCTCCCGGGCGAGCGCCAGGCGTGCTTCGCCCGCCGCCTCGGTTTCGCCGACGACCGGATCTGGCAGGGCCTCCTGTGTCCGGACACGGCGCCGCTGGCCGGAGCGGCGGGAACGACTCCTTCGTCCCATCCACGTGCCTTCGGCTATGTCGGTCGTCTCTCCGCCGAAAAGGGGATCCGTGACCTCCTCAAAGCGCACGAGATCTACCGCCGGTCTGGCGCTGATCCGTGGGAACTTCGTGTGGCAGGCGCGGGCCCGCTGGAATCGGAGGTGGACGGCCACGAGGGTGTGATCCTGTCCGGCTTCGTCCAGCCGGCCGATATCGGCGCCTGGCTGAGGACGATCGACTGCCTAGTAGTCCCCAGCCGATTCGAGGCTTGGGGTGTTGCCTTATCCGAGGGTGCCGCGGCCGGCCTTCCGATTGTCGCGACGAGCGCGTGCGGTTCCGTGCCTCACCTCGTCCATGATTTCGCCAACGGGCGCGTCGCACGAACCGGGGACGTTGGGTCACTCACCGAGTGCATGATGTACGTCGCGGGCTTGTCGGACGATGAGCGCTCAGCGATGGGCCGGGTGAGCCGCGGGCTGGCGAGTCCCTACACGCCGGCGCGGTGGACGGACACCGTTCTGGCCAGGTCAGCCCGACTACTCGCGGAGCGAGTTGCCCAATGATGACTTGGCGCAACGTTCTCCGCTCGGGCTCCACTGCGCATTGTTGCCAGATCGGGCAACCAGAGGCTATCGCCTGATGCTGCGCGTTCTTCACGTGATTGCCAATGTGGCACCACGCTACGGCGGAACGTCGCGGGCGGCGGATGACATGTGCCATGCCCTAGCAGCGCGCGGCCACTACGTGGAGCTCTTCACCACGAACGAGGACGGCAACGGCGTTCTGCCAGTGCCAGTCGGCTCACC
>JAJYMP010000199.1 GCA_021786915.1 Chloroflexota bacterium | reverse complement strand
CCACGACGACGTCCTGGCCGGCGCGGACGGCCTCGATCGCTTCCGCCTGGTGACGGTAGAGGGAGTGGATGCCGCGGCTCGCCAGCGCGGCGCGCAGGCGGGGATCGAGCCAGTCGGGCAGGGGGGCGAGGTCCGCCTCGCGGGCCGGAATCTCGGCATGATGGACGACGCCGCGGGCGAACGATGGTTCGGCGAGCAGCGTCGCGAGGACCGTCTCGGCGGCAGCCGGTGCATAGCGTCGCATCGCTTCCTCCAATCCGAACATCCGTACCAAATGGCGGCAGTGTAGCAGAGGCTGGAAGGCGGTTGTGACAGCTTCCATGTCACGGCCCGGGGCGCCGCGCCGGTCCGGCCCCGGATGCGACAGGCGCGCGAGCCGCGGTTGACACCCCAGCTGCCCGCAGCTAGCATCGGGCCATGGTTCGTGGCAGCGGGAGGCGCCGGTCAGGTGGCGACGCGGACGGCACGCCGTTCGATCGCCGGCCCGATGCCGGGGCGGAGCCGGATCCGGACGCCGAGTCGGTGATCGCGCCCGTGCCAACGCGGCCGTCCCTGGACGGGCTCTCGATCGCGGGGCTGACCCGACGTCGGGCAGCATTCATCGTCGCCGGCGTCGTGTCGGCCTGGGTCATCCTGGCCTTCGCCCGCCAGGTGGGGGACGCGTCGGCCGCGACTGCTCGGGCGGCGCAGCTGCGCGTCGAGAACCAGCAGATCGAGACGACCGTGGCCGCCTTGCAGGCCGAACTGGTACTGATCCAGAGGCAGGCCTACATCGAGCAGCAGGCACGCGGCTACGGTCTCGGGGCACGGCGCGAGCGCCCGTTCGTGCTCGCCTCGGACGCGGCTCCGCTGCCGGCCGATGCGCCCGGGTCGGCCGCGCTCCGCCTCGGGGCGCCGGAGGCGGAGCGCTCGCCGCTCGAATCCTGGCTCTCGCTCCTGTTCGGGCCCGCGTCCGGCGGCTGATGCCTCCACCGGGCGGGGCGCCGGCGCCGGTCTCGCCCGGCGCGTCGGACAGTCCCGTTGACGTCGCCGTCATCGGTGCCGGGCTGCTCGGGCTGGCGACCGCCCGAGCCCTGCTCGAGCGGCGCCCGGACCTCCGTCTCCTCGTCCTCGAGAAGGAAGAGGCGATCGCCGCCCACCAGAGCGGTCACAACAGCGGCGTCATCCATACCGGCATCTACTACGCCCCGGGTTCGCTGAAGGCCCGCCTGTGCCGGGAGGGCAGGGCGCTCCTGGAGGCATACCTGGAGGAGAAGGGGATCCCGTTCGCCCGTCCCGGCAAGCTCGTCGTGGCCGTGACGGAGGACGAGCTGGCACGCCTGGCGGCGCTCGAGGAACGGGCCCGGGCGAACGGGGTCGAGGGACTCGAGCCGGTCGGGCCCGAGCGGATCCGGGAGATCGAGCCCCACGCCAGCGGCCTGCGGGCGCTCTGGAGTCCGCGCGCCGGGATCGTCGACTTCCGGCAGGTGGCCCACGCGCTCGCCGGCGACGTCCGGGCCCGGGGCGGGCGGATCGAGACGGGACGGGCGGTGACGGGGATCGAGCAGCGTGGGCGCGAGATCGTCCTGGCCACCCGGCGCGGCGCGGTCGTGGCCCGGGGTGTCATCGCCTGTGCCGGCCTGTGGGCGGATCGGGTCGCGGCACTCGGCGGCCAGAGCGGCCCGGACGCGCCCCGGATCGTCCCCTTCCGGGGCGACTACTACACGCTCACGCCCGACGCGCGGCACCTCGTGCGCGGGCTGATCTACCCGGTTCCGGATCCCCGGTTCCCGTTCCTGGGCGTCCACCTGACGAAGCGGGTGGATGGGGCGGTGTGGGCCGGCCCGAACGCCGTCCTCGCCTTCGCCCGCGACGGATACGGTCGGCTCGACGTCCGTCTCGCGGATCTCGCGGCCACGCTCTCGTATCCGGGGTTTCTCCGTCTCGCCGCCCGCTACTGGCGAACCGGTCTCGCCGAACTGTGGCGGGACTGGTCGGCGGCAGCGTTCCTGGGCCAGCTCCGGCGCTACGTCCCCGAGCTGCGCGCCGATCAGCTCGTCTTCGGGCCGTCGGGCGTGCGAGCCCAGGCGCTCGGTCGCGACGGGCGGTTGCTCGACGACTTCGACCTCGGTGGATCGGACCGCGTCCTGCACGTCCGGAATGCGCCCTCGCCGGCGGCTACGAGCTCACTGGCGATCGGCGGACTGCTCGCCGACACGGCCCTCGGGCGCTTCGAGCTGCCCTGAGGACGCGGCCGGCCCGGCCAGGCGCGTCCGGTCAGCGTCCTGGAACGTGAGCACGTGGCCGGTAAAGTCCTTCACCAGGGGGTCCGTGTTGACCGGAAGCGGGAGCTCGGGGAAGTCGATCGCTTCGTCGTCGGTCAGGGCGAGCCAGTCGGCGCATTCCCGGTTGAACAGCAGCGTCGCGCCGCGTCGTCGCCGAAGGGTTCCCCCGCACAGGTAGCCGAGCGAGGCGTCCGGCAGGGGCGCCATCGGCTTGCGACGAGGGATGGCGTTCAGGACGTCTGCTCCGGGCGTCACGCCACTGCTCCGGGCGTCACGTGGACAGAGCGCGCAGTTCGCAGGGGCCGAGCTTCACCGCGAGCGGATCGGGTCGGGTGCGGGTCCGGCGCTCCGGGTTGCCTCTGGGCCCAAGCGCCTCGACGACCAGGCGTTCGTCGCACGCGATCGTGACCTCGTCGACGGCATACGTGCGCCCGTCAGCAAGGCTCTCGACGAGCACGGACACGAGCAGCACGTCGTCGTGGGTGTTGAGCATGTCGGAGAGGCGTTCGGCGGCGAGCCGGATTCGGCCGTAGACCCGGCAGTCCTCGCCGTAGGCGGAGAACTCGACCTCGGGCTGGGCCGGCGGCTTGCCGCTCCGGGACGGCTCCTCGGCCGGCTCCGGAGCCGGCCGCTGGAACACGAGGCGCAGGACCCGATCGACACTCGAGATCATGCCGCCTGCCAGCCTGAGCCCCGTGGCGTGGGCCGGGTCCGTTTGGCGCGCGCAACTGCCACGGAACCCCTCTCCGCGAGCGGATCGATGCGGCTCACCCGTGGATCCTCCGGCCTGCGTGTCACCGACACGTGCACGATCGGCGATCGGCGCGGACCGTGAAAGGGCGCGCTGGCCCGGGTGGCGCCTGGTACGGATGGGGCAGATCGCCGGACCAGCGGGTCGTCCGAAGACCCCGCCGCCTCGCGTTCTGCGCCGGAGAACAGATCGGCCCTGCCGAGCGTCTCCCGGCAGGTCCTGGTGCCAGACGACCGCTAGCGGAGAACGAATCGGCCGAATCGAGCCGGTTCCGGGCGCGCTTGGGGTCCGGGAGCGTCCGATTCCCGCGGTTTGTTCGCCTGCGAAGAACGAAGCCAAGTGGCCCCCGTGTCTGTGCCGGCCCCATACCGCACGCCGGGAAGGGATGGGAATGCGTTGACGGGTGCGCTAACCTATGGCGATCCTGGCGGTGGAGCGAGGTCCCCATGACCATCGGTCCCGAAACGAGCATCGACGAGAGCGGCTCCCAGCACCGCGACGTCCTGTCTACGGTCCAGCGCGCCTTGCGCGTCCTCGAGTTCGTCGCCGAACACGAGGAGGTCTACCCGAAAGCCCTGGCGGCCGGCCTGGGGCTGAGCTTGGGCACGACGTACCACCTCGTGAACACCCTTCTCGACGAGGGCTATCTGGCGCGGACCGCGAGCCGCTCCCTGACCCTCGGGGATCGCCTGCCGCTGCTGCTGGCGCGCCTCGACCGACGCCTCGATCCGTTCCCGGAGCTGTCAGGCGAGCTGGCCTCTCTGGCCGCAGCCGTCAAGGGGGTCGCGGTGATTGGCCGACTCGTCGGTCGGGAGATCACGATCGCGGCCGCCCAGTCGTTCCCCGGGGCCGAGCATCAACGCTTGCTGCGGCCGGGCCTTCGCGGACCCGCTCACACGATGGCGTTGGGCAAGGTCCTGATGGCCAGCCTGAACAGGCGCCAGGTGAACGAGCTGCTCGATGACTGGCCGCTCGTTGCGCTCACGTCGCGCACGGTGACGCGGCGCGACATCCTTGTCGAGTCCCTCGAGCTGACCCGCCGCCGTGGGTTCGCGCTCGACCTCGAGGAGGGGGTGCCGGGCTTGACGTGCGTCGCCGCACCGATTGTCACGGCCGCGGGCCGGCCGCCGGCGGCGATCGCGGTGGGGCTGCCGCCAGAGCAGTTCGAGTTCGAGGCCGACCGGCTGGTCGGTCTCGTCGTCGCCGCGGCTCGACGATCCTCCACCGTGCTCGCGGGCGGTCAAACCCACTCCTGAGGGTCGTCGGGCGCCTCTCGGGGGGCGCGCAGGTTCCCAGTATCTGAAATCCGCTGGACCGGCGCCCCTCCCTTTCACTAGCCTCCTCCACGCGCCTGCCGAGGACGTTGGATTAGCGTCTCCGCTTGGCGCTTGGCAACGTGGCGCCAGGCTCTCGTCGGCGCGAAACCTGGACGGAGGAGGCGGATTGCGTTCGGCCTGGCCCGACGGGTCTGAAAGGGCATCGGATTCGATGCTGCGCCGGGACCTGCCGACGGCCCTCGCGGGTCCGGCTCGCCGCGAACCCCTCTGCTCGCGAGCTCGACGTTCGCACGCGTCACGGTCAGTGGATTGTGGTCCGAACAGCGGGCAGCGCGAGCGACAGCGGGAGAGGTGCTGGGAATGAAGGCACAGGTTCTGCACCGTTACGACGAAGACCTCACTGCACCGAGCTGGGTCGAGTACGAGGATGTCCCCGACCCCCGGATCACGAGCCCATCCGACGTCATCGTGCGGATCGGTGGCGCCGGTGTCTGCAGGACGGATCTGCACATCATCGAAGGCGTCTGGCGTCCACACATGGACCCCACCGGGCAGGCGCTGCTTCCTTTGATCATGGGCCACGAGAACGCCGGCTGGATCGAGGAGATGGGCAGTGAGGTCGAGGGCCTCAGGAAGGGCGACCCGGTGATCGTCCACCCGAAGATCACCGACGGGTTGTCTCTGACCAACCGCCGCGGCCACGACATGCACGGGCCTGGGCGCTTCCCCGGTCTCGACTCGGACGGCGGCTATGCCGAGGCCCTGGCCACTTCGGTGCGCAACCTCGTCAAGCTGCCCACGACGTTGGCACCGAAGGACGTCGCGCCCTACGCCGACGCCGGACTGACCGCCTACCACGTGGCGAAGAAGGCGGCACGGGAACTCGTGGCCGGCCAGTACTGCGTCGTGATCGGCGCCGGCGGCCTGGGCCATATCGGTATCCAGTGCCTGAAGGCGATGTGTGCCGCCGACATCATCGTCGTCGACCGCTCGGACCTGTCGCTCGGCCTGGCGAAGGAGTGCGGTGCGGACCACCTGGTGAAGGCCGGCGAAGGGGCGCTCGATGCCGTCCTCTCGCTCACCTCGGGGAATGGCGCCGAGGCGGTCATCGACTTCGTCGGCGAGCATGGCACGACGAGCCTGGGCCTGGCGATGACCCGCCCCATGGGCAACTACTACATCGTGGGCTACGGCGAGAACATCACGATCCCGGCCGTCGACATGATCATCACCGAGCGCAACATCATCGGCAATCTCGTCGGCACGTGGGCCGAGCTGAACGAGCTGATGTCGCTGGCCGACCGTGGCCTGGTGAAGCTGGCTGTCCAGGAGTACGGGCTGAAGCAGGCGAACGAGGCACTGCACGACCTCCACGCCGGGAAGATCAAGGGTCGAGCCGTCCTGGTGCCGTAGTGCGGATGCCCGCGGACAGAGGAAGGAAACGGGAGAAGGAAGGGAGCTGCTCCATGACAAGGGCGAGCGCATTCATGGGGAGGAGAACGACGCTTCTGGTGACCCTGCCGCTGGTCCTGGTGCTGGGCTGCGGCGGGACGGCGGTTGAGAGCCCCAGCAGCGCGCCGGCGTCCGGCGCCCCGGCGGTATCCGGTGCCCCGCCGGCTTCGGGGGGAAGCGCCGGGGAGATCAGCTACGCGGCATACGGGTCGGACTACGCGCAGTACGGCACGGCCAAGGACGTGCCTGGTCCCTGCTCGTACGACGCGATGTCGAAGAAGGACTACTCGGGCCGCACGCTGAGCGTGATCACCCACGCCGTGCCGGTGATGGGCGAGCCGACCGACCTGCACGCGAAGCAGTTCGAGGACCTGACCGGCGCCAAGGTGAACGTCGTGCACGTGCCGTTCGGCGACCTGTTCCAGCGCGTCATGATCCCGCTCCAGAGCGGACAGAACGCCTACGACGTGTTCTTCAACGGTTCCCTCTGGATCGGCGATCTCAATCCGTACGAAGCTCCGGTGCCGGACCAGTACCTGTCCGTGAGCGGGATGCAGGACGTCACCCAGAACTACAAGGACGTCGCAACCTGGAACGGCAAGATGGTCCAGTACCCGGTGGACGGCGACCGGAACTACCTCAAGTACCGGACCGACGTCTTCGACAACCCGCAGCTCCAGGCGCGCTACAAGCAGGAGACGGGCAAGGACCTGCGGGTGCCACAGACCTGGGAGGAGTACAACCAGATCGCGACCTACTTCTCCGGCTGGGACTGGGACGGTGACGGGCAGCCGAACTACGGCAGCGCAGAGGTCACCAAGCGCGACGACCTGATGTTTTCGGCGTTCATCGACCGGGCGGCCCCGTATGCCAAGAATCCGAACGTCAAGGGTGGCTTCTTCTTCGACCTGAAGACGATGGAGCCGCTGATCAACACGCCCGGGTTCGTCAAGGGCCTGCAGATGTTCGTCGACGCGCAGAAGGCCTTCCCGCCGGGCGGCAGCAGCTTCGGTCTCGGCGACGAGATCCTCTCGTTCGGTGGCGGCCAGACCCTGATGAGCTACACCTGGGACGACGCGTTCATCCAGGCCATGGAGCCGAAGAGCCGGATTCGCAACAAGGTTGCCGCGGCACCGTTGCCGGGCGCGACCGAGGTGTGGAACCGCCTGACCGGCCAGTGGGACCACTTCGATGTTCCGAACCGGGCTCCGTACATCACCTGGGGCTGGGGCGTGGCGGTGTCGAACCTGTCCAAGAACCAGGACATGGCCTTCGACTTCCTGTGCTTCTTCTCCAACGAGGCAAACCACAGTCTCGACCTGCGGATCGGCCGGTTCGGGGTCAACCCCTTCCGCAAGAGTGACTTCGACCCGAAGTTCTGGGAGTCCAACCTGGGCTGGGAGCCCAGCACGGCGACCACCTACGTCGAAACGCTGTCAGGCATGGAAGGCAAGCCGAACCGCGTCTTCGACCTCCGGGTTCCGGGCGTCAACGAGTTCATGACCTCGATGGCCGCCGGCGTCGCCGACGCGCTGGCCGGCCAGAAGACCCCCCAGGAGGCCCTCGACGGCGTGGCGGCCGAGTGGCGCCAGATCGTGCAGCGGGTGGGCGTCGACCGCGTCCGCGAGGCGTACGCGAACGTCGTTGCTCTCGAGGACGCCCCGTAGGTCGTCAGGCATGCGCGGCGGGCGGGTCGAGACGGTTTCTTGACCCGCCCGCGTTGCGCAATCATGTCCGTGGGCGTGGTGTTCCCGACGGTGGTGTTGTCGGGCATTTGGATTCAGGTCAGGCTGACGGAGCCGCGATGGAGCAGGACGGGGAAGTGAGCGTGGCGCACAGCGCGGAGGGGCCGGTCCGGTCGGCCCAGCCCCACGGGCCCGAGGCTGCTGCAGGGGCGGCGACGCGTCGCTCTGTGCGGTCGGGCGGTGACTCGTCGATCCGGCCCTACAAGCTCCTGTTCCTGCTACCGGGCCTGATCGTCCTGCTCCTGATCATCCTGTTCCCGCTCCTGTTCACGATCCGGGTCAGCTTCTCGTCCTGGAACGTCGCCCAGCCTGGCCTTGACTGGATCGGAACGACGAACTACGAGCGGCTCTTTGCCGACGAGCGCTACTGGGCATCCCTCGGCCGGCTCGCCCTGATCGCCGTCGGGACCGTGGTGATCGAGTACATCCTCGGCTTCGCGATCGCCTTGGCCGTCTGGCGCGAGGTCAGGGCCCGGCGCTTCTTCCGGGTCCTGTTCCTCGTGCCGATGATGACGACCCCGGTGATCATGACCGTCATCTGGCGAACGATCCTTCACGAGTCGCTCGGCCCCGCCAACGACGTCATGGCCCTCCTCGGGCTGCCTGCCCAGAACTGGCTGACGGCAAGCGGGCCGGCCGTCGCGAGCGTGATGATCGTCGAGATCTGGCAATGGACGCCGTTCATGGTCCTGCTCCTGCTGGCGGGCCTGCTGAGCCTGCCCAGGGAGCCGTTTCTGGCGGCGGCGATCGACGGGGCGGGGCCGATTCGGACGTTCTTCCGGGTGACCTTCCCGCTCATGGGCCCGATCTCGGTCGGGGCGATCATCATTCGCCTGATCGAGGCCTCGAAGATCATGGAAACCGTCTACGTCCTGACCTCCGGCGGTCCCGGAACGGCGACCGAGACATCGAGCTACTACATCTACATCCGCGGCCTGCGCGACTTCCAGATTGGCTACGCGGCGTCGCTGTCGATCACCTACCTGGTGATCATGATCGTGTCGCTAACGTTCATCGCCCGAGGCCTGAGCCGCGTCCTGGCCGGGAGGAGGGCATGATGTCCAGGCTGTACCTGGCGCTCAAGTACGGGACGATCGTGCTCTGGTCGATGTTCGTCGTGGCTCCGTTCCTGTGGGCCTTGACGACCAGCTTCAAGACCGTCAATGGGGTGACCAGCGGACCAACCTACCTGCCCTGGCTCCAGTACGAGCCCTCGCTCAGCGGCTGGACGAGCCTGTTCGGCGGCACCGGCGGCATCGACATCGTGCAGCCCTACCTGAACAGCATCATCGTGACCCTCGGCGCCAGCACGATCAGCATTGTGCTCGGGACCCTGGCCGCGTACGGGCTGTCGCGGTTCACGTATCAACTTGCGTTCGCGAAGAACTCGGACATCGTCTTCTTCTTCGTGTCACAGCGAATCATGCCGCCCGTCGTGCTCGGCATCCCGTTCTTCCTGATGCTGCGCTTCCTGGGCCTGCTTGACAGCCAGCTCGGGCTGATCGTCGTCTACATCGCGCTGCTGCTGCCGATCGCCGTCTGGGTGATGGTTGACTTCTTCAACAACGTGCCCCGGCAGCTCGACGAGATGGCGATGCTCG
>JAJYMP010000435.1 GCA_021786915.1 Chloroflexota bacterium | reverse complement strand
TGCGCGAGTTCGAGCAGATGGAGATGCAGTACTTCGTCCGTCCGGGCGAGGCGGCCGCGGCGGCGTTCGAGGAATGGCTGCCCCGTCGCCGGGCCTGGTACGAGCGCTACGGCGTGACCCCGGCCCGCCTCCGCCTGCGCGAGCACGCCCCCGACGAGCTCGCCCACTACGCGAAGAAGGCGGTCGACGTCGAGTACCGCTTCCCGTTCGGCTGGAAGGAGCTCGAGGGCGTCCACAACCGGGGCGACTTCGATCTCGGTCGTCACCAGGAGGCGAGCGGCGAGAACCTCGAGTACTTCGACCCGGCGACCGAGGAGCACTTCATCCCGTGGGTCGTCGAGACCTCGGCCGGCGCGGACCGGGCGGCGTTCACGTTCCTGATCGACGCCTACCGCGAGGAGGAGGTCCGGGGCGAGACGCGCGTCTCGCTCGCGCTCCATCCGGAACTCGCGCCGTACAAGGTCGCCGTCCTGCCCCTGCTCAAGAAGCGGCCCGAGATCGTCGAGCTCTGCCACCGGATCAAGGCGGACCTGCAGCGCGACGTCATGGCCGTCTATGACGACACCGCCTCGATCGGCAAGCTCTACCGGCGCCAGGACGAGATCGGCACGCCGTGGTGCGTGACGGTCGACGTGGACTCGCTCGAGGACGGCGCGGTGACGGTCCGCGACCGCGACTCGATGGCCCAGGAGCGGATCCCGGTCGAGGGCGTGAAGCGGGCGATCCTCGATCGCCTGGAGGCGGCGCGAGCCTGATGGTCTGCGAGGCGGCGAGCCTCGGGACATGTGCGGTGGAGCACCCTGCGACGCATCACCTCGCGGGGGGACTACGAAGGGGAGCGAGCGGCGGCGGGGCGGTGGCGAGGGCCTCCCCTGTGCGCTCCTGGGGCCCTTGTCGGGCGCAGCCACTCACGTCGAGACTGGTAGCGCCTGATTCGTGGCGAGGAGCGGCACCGGTTGGCGGGGCGTCCAGACCGGGTGCTGCGTAGCAGTCCGCAGGAGAGGTGATGCGTCCAGCCTGACGAGGATCAGCCTGCGGAGCTCCGGGTGGACCGGCCGTCTTCCCTGCCCGGCGCGCGCGGCTCAGCCGGCCGCGGCGACCGTCTCGGCCGGGCTCGCCGCCGGGGCGTGCTTCTTCGGTGCCGGGGCCGGCTCGGGCGCGGGCGGCGGCCAGACGCCGACACTGACGAGCACGGGGTGACGCTGATACCGAGGGTGTTCGCCGGCGGCGCCGTCGTTCGCCGTGCCGCGACCGTCATCCTCGCGACGGGCGACGGCAAGCGCGCCGCGGCCGCGATCGACTCGTACGAGCGCGGAGGTGGCCGTGCTGGTTGACCCGCGCAGCTCCGCGGCGGTCGAGGTGAGGAGCCAGGTTGCTTCGCCCGCCGTTCGCGGCTCGTGGCCCCGACCATAGGGTTTTCCACACGGTCGGCCGAGGGTTCTCTCGTCTTGGCGGAGGTCGGTCACAACCATAGGCTGATGGGCACGAGAGCTCGCACGGGAGACCGACATCGTCCCGTGGCGCCCAAGGTGGCACGCGTCGCTCGGATGTCGTCGAGGTCGAAAGAGCAAAGGTGCCGGAACAACCAGGTGGGAGAAGGATACCGTGTTCAAGTGGCCGAAAGCGCTAGCTGGCTCGCTCGTCCTGATGCTCGCCAGCGCAGCGCTTGTCAACGGTGCGACATCCCCCGCCGTGTCTGCGGGGTCCGTCCGGGGACTCGCAGAGGCGACCCGCTTCCGCGAGGCCTTTGGCCTGCCGATCGACCCTGTGTACCTCGCCGCTGTTGCGGCGGACCCCACCGCGGACTCGACCTCCTACGGTCTGCCGCTTCTCCGAACCGAAGTTGCCGAGCTCAATCGCCGAGCCGAGGTTGCGGCTGGTAGCTCTGCGCTCTTCGAGTACGTCGACGCCCATCGCGACCTCTTTGGCGGCGCTCTAGTCGATTCGCGGACCGGCACGATCATGGTCTCGATCGCGGGCGACAATGAACCTGCCGAGAGAGCGATCCTTCAGCGGGCTGCAATCGGTGCAACCGTCCGCTTCGCACGGGTCGGTTTGTCGCTCGCAACACTCGAAGCCCGCAAGAGCGCCATCACGGCATCGATCGCTGACCTGCGCCGACTCGGCGTCGATGTCACGTTCGTTGACGCGAACGAGGCGACGAACCAGGTCGAGGTGGGTCTGGCCTCGATATCGCCGGCTGCCGAAAGGCTCCTCCGTGAGCGGTTTGGGACCGACCTCGTGATCACGACGGCTCCTCCCCTGGCCTTTACATCGTGCCTCGCCGACGGTTCAGTCTGTCTCAACCCCTTCGAGGGTGGAATGGGGATCATCAACACCTCCGGTGCCCGCTGTACGGCCGCTTACCACGCCACGAAGAGCGGCGACAGCTTCAACTACATGATGGCTGCCGGCCACTGCATCGAATTGGGGGGCGGTGTCAACCTGACATGGCTCGCTGGACCCTCCTCCGCGAACGGGGCCACCTACTCGATCGGACCCGCGACCGCTGAGTGGTTCGGGAACAACTCGAGCGCTGACGCCGGTGTTGTCAAGGTCACGACGACGACCGACGACAATGGTTCGAAGAACCTCCTCTGGACCGGAAGCAGCGACCGTTCGATGACAGCTACAGCCACGAACGCGAGCCAACCGCTCGGCACGACAGTCTGCTACTTCGGGCGGACCACGTCGTACAACTGCGGCCGAGTCATCCGAACGAACTACTCGGTCACCGGAAGCACGCCCAGCGGTCCGGTCACTCTCGTGAGCCAGTGGGTGATGGATGCACCGAATCAACCCGGCGACAGCGGCGGCCCCGTCTTCTTCGGCAGCACGTACTACGGGATCATGTCGGCCCGCTCGGAGAACCCCCTCGGGACGGTGTACTCGACCGTCGCGAATGCCACGGCGCTGAGCGGGTACAGCCCCTGCGTAACATCATCCTGCTAGCGTCCTGAGAACCGGCAGGGGTGAGACCCGGATGCAGAGCACGACGGCTCAGTGGCCGACTAGGTGGAGGGGTCGCGATCCCGTCTGTCTCGACCTGGGGGCACGCTTCGTCAGGCGGGCGCCAGTGGGGATGGTGCTCCTGGCTGCGGTGATCGCCGTGAGCGGGTGCGGGTCGAGCGAGACGGCGAGTCCGGCGGCCTCCGTCATGCCGCCGCCCGACCTATCGCTCTTTCCGGGTGATCAGCCGCTCGAGGGTGACGGCTGGCGGCTGCTTCTCGGCACGACGGCTCTTGGGCAGCGCGGGCCCACCCCCGATCGCGGGATCCTGGCAGCGGACGCGCAGCAGATCAGCCAGCTCTGGACAGACTTGGGGCTTGCGCGCTTCCCGGCCGTCGACCCGGCCCGCGAGGTCGTCGCCAGTTTCGGGACACTTGGAGGTGTGGGCGAGGGTTGCGACAGGGTTCGCTTCCGCGGCATCACCGTGGACCTCGTCGGTCGCGAGATTATTGCCCACTTGGAGCGGATCGCGCAGCCCACGGCTGGGGCAAACGTGTGTCTTCAGATGGGTGTGCCCGCGACGATCGTCGTGGCCATCGCCCGTGACCGGCTCCCAGCCGTGCAAGTCGCGCTTCGGGCCGTCTTCGATCCCTGAGCACACTCGCGCAGCTCGATGGTTTCTCGAGCGTGGGCGCCGGATGAACGTCCAAACTGGGTGCGGTCGGCGTCGATGCAGCCCCGCTGGTTGATCCGCGGCTCGGGCGCGGTGGAGGTCAGGAGCGGGTTCGACCGGATCGTGATCACGACAACGACCACGTCGCGGGAGATGGTGGACTCGGATCGGGCGCACCGATCTCCATGCGCCCGCCGGCAGCGCAGTCCGGTCACCCAGCTCTTCGCCTGAGGAACATTCCGTGGCTTGTCGATCACTTGATCGGCAGGTCGAGCCAGCCCTCGCGTTCCGCCCGAAGCGCGAGCTCGGTGCGTGAGGCTACTCCCGCCCGCTTGTAGAGCCGCGTCAGGTGCGCCTCGACGGTCCTCGTCGACAGCCCCAGGTCACGCGCGATCTCGTCGTTCGAGCGGCCGGCGAGGATGCCCCGGACGATCCCACGATCCACCGACGTGAGGCGGAGCATGCCCGGCTGGCGGGCTCCGGCAAGCTGCCTGGCGGTGAATGCGGTGGCCCCGGCGGCGACGCGTCGGATCGTCTCGACGACCTCTCCGATCGGCGCCGTCTTGAGCAGGTAGCCGGCCGCGCCGAGCGACACGGCGGCCGCGATGTACTGGGGCGTCTCGAACGACGAGAGGACGATCCAGGCCGGCCGGGCGTCGCGGGCCGTGAACTCGGCGGCAAGCTCGAGGCCCGAGCCGTCGGGCAGTCGGACGTCGACCAGCGCGACGTCGATCGTCTCGCGGGCGAGGATCGAGCGTGCCTCGGCGCAGGACGTCGCCCGCCCCGCGATCGCCAGGTCCGGCTCGCGGGCGAGGGCCCTTTCGAGCCCGTCGAGCACGACCGGGTGGTCGTCGACGAGGAGGACGCGGGCCGTCATGGCCGGCGCCAACGGACGCTGACGATCGTTCCCGCCGGTCCTGCAGTGGTGACGCGGAACTCGGCGCCGATCGTTGCTGCACGCTGACGCATCGAGGTGAGGCCCAGCCGGCCGCGACGCTGGGCTTCGCGGATCGCGTTCTCGTCGATCCCCGCCCCATCGTCTCGAACGACGAGGTCGATCCGATCGGGCGTCAACTCACCGGCGATCTCGACGATCGTCCCGGCGCTGTGGCCCTGGGCGTTGGCGATGGCCTCCTGGACGATCCGAAAGACCGCCAGCTCGACCTCGGGCGGCAGGCGGGCGGTCCGTGCGATCGCCGTCTGGTCGCTGACGGTCGCCTCCACCTGGATGCCTGCCCCGCTCGCGTTCGCCTGCTCAACGAGGAACGCGATCGCCGGACCGAGCCCAAGGTCCTCGAGGAGCGGGGGCTGGAGGTCAGTCGCGACGGCGCGCAGGTGCGAGGCGACTTCACGTAGCGCGGTCGCCTCTGACGAGACGGCCGGATTCGTCTCGAGCCGCTTGATCAGGCCGCTCAGCTCCTGGAGCGGCTCGTCGTGGATCTCGCGCGCCAGCCGGCCGCGCTCCGCCTCGATCGCGGCGACCGATGCGCGCTCCAGGCGCTCGCCCAACAGGGACCGCTCGAGGGCTCGGACGAGCGGTCGTCGGGAGCGAAGGTAGACGATGGCCACGATCACCAGGACGGCCGCGAGGAGGACCGGCGAGACCCCGGCGACGAGCCAGAGCGAGAGCGCGAGGCCGCCCGAGACGGCGAGGCCGAGGAGATCGAGGGCCGTCGGGGCGTCGATCGATCCGACGGCGGCGCGGAGCGCCCGGCGCTCGAGGCTCAGCCCCACCGTCGCGAGGGCGACCGCCGCCGACGCGGTGACCCGGACGGTCTCGACCGGCTCGTAGAGCGTCGGGAACGCGAACCGGGCGGCGAGCCAGGCAATCGCGAGCCCGAGCGTGCCGGCGAGGACGGCGAGGCGCAGCACCCGCCGCCTGGGCCCGATCGCGACCAGCCAGGCAACCGGCAGGCCGAGCATCAGGACCCCGCCGATCGAGGAGATGACGGGATGGCCGCCGAAGACGAGCGGGATGGTGCCGACCGCCCCGGCCAGGCTTGCGGTCGCGGCCGCCGGGCGCGGCCGGCGGAATGCGGCAGCCGCCGCGATGAGCGCCACGAGGAGCGCGGCGGCCGCCAGCGGGGTCGTCCCGCGCAGCTCGGCCGTCGCGCCTCGGATCGTCACGTAGTGGTCGAGACCCGACCACCGTGCCTGGAGGACCCAGTCGAGTTCGGTTTCGCCGGTCGTGATCCCGACGACGGTCTGACCCTCCCGGATTCCGGCGTGCCAGGCGGGCCCCCCGGGGAGGACTTCGCGAACCACTCCTCCAGGAGGGTCGCCAGAGACCCCCGGTTCGGGAACCTCGATCGCGGCGGTCACGAGACCCCACGTGGCGGCGATGACGCCGATCACGACAAGCGCCCGTGCCAGGCCCTCCGCCACGCGGTGCCGGCCATAGGGTTTTCCCCATGGTCGCCAGAGGGTTCTCCCCCCTTCCGCCGGGCCGATCCCGGTCATAGGCTCCTGTCCATGGCACCCCCGCGGCGGCAGACGTGAGACAGATCGACCGCACGTCGGCCCTCGTCGCCCTCGTCCTGGTCCTGAGTCTGCGGCCAGTGTACGCACCCTCGGCCGGGGCGACGAGCGAGCCGCTCATCCTGGCTGACCTGGAGGGTCGGCCGATCCCCGCGGTCGAGGTCGGGCGCTACCACTGCGAGGACGTCGACTTCCCGCGGATCCACTGCTACCCGAGCGCGGCCGAGCTCGAGCGCGCGGTCGCCCGTCGCCTGGCTCCCTCGGCGTCGGGCTCAGGGCCGCTGACCACGGCTCTGGCGACGAGCTACGTCCGCGTCTACGCCGACCTCTTCTTCGGCGGCGCCTCGGCCTACCTGTCCGTCCCGTACGACGACCTCGGGGTCATCGGCTGGAACGACCGGATCAGCTCGTTCCAGGGCTAGGCAGGCTCGGGTGGCACGTTCTTCGAGCACATCTACGGGGGAGGGTTTGCCTATCCGTTCAGCGCCTACCAGCAGGTCACCTACGTCGGCGACGCCTACAACGATCGGTTCAGCTCGGTGAAGCCGAAGTAGCCACCCAGTGGGGGTTCATGATGCGACGAACATACCCACTTGCGGCGACTCGCCTTCTGTCTTGAGCCTCATCGGCTCGGCGATTACTTGCGAAGAGAGGGAGACCGATGATTAGCAGGACCGCTCGCGCCCGGGGCGCGATCCTCTTCGCCGTCCTACTTGGCACCACGAGTGCGCTTGGGGGAACCACGGTTCTTGCCGGCCAGCCGTCGCAGGTGGTTACTCGGATGCCAATGGACAGGGCGACGTGTGCCTCGTTCGTGGCCGACTTCAAGGCCAACCCGTATGTCTTCGATGAAGCAACACGGGAATTGATCAGGGTCATGAAGGATACCGACTGCTATTTCCAGGTGGAGACAGGTACGTCAGCCGTTGCTCCCCTAGGCGTGCAGTCGGCCGCCGCGTCGACCTCGTGTCGAACCAGCTACAAGACGTACGCACTGATGAGCCTGGGCGTGGAGATTGCCACCGCTCGAACGGACATGTACTGGTGCAACGACCCCCTGTACGCGCTCGCCTGGCACGACGAGGCGACCCACTACGAGTGGTGTCGCGTTACCACGGCGCCGCTCTGGGGTGGTGGAAGCGACTGGTGTGGCGCTGAGACGAACTACGCCAGCATCATCAAGATGGGGCAGAACTTCCATATCTTCGCGTACGTGACGCCATGGTGGAATCGTTACGGCTGGACGAGATTCGACGGTTACGCAAACAGCGGAACCACGAGTGCGTCCTACGGTTACTGCTGCAATTAGCCTGTGCTCGGGCTCGGGGCACCAGACCTCGAGCCCGAGCCACAACTCGTGCCTGCGACCCGGCATTGGATGAACGGGCCCGGAGGACGAACAGGGGGTCGTGCCCCCACACTTGGTGTAACAGCGCAGGAGGCCGACACGCGAGCGCGGCCAACGGTTCAGGTCGGGTCGGGAATGGTTCGACTTTCGGTCGAGTGACACGGAGGCCAGACGTGTTTGCCAAGCCAGTCAGCGCCTGGACGACGATCAAACTTGGTGTTGCCGCGACGCTGTTGATCGTTGCTGGTGCGTCGGTGATCGGTCTTGCTTTGGCAGGTACCGCGGGCGGCAAGGTGGCGCTCTCGGTTCAGAATCTCGCCGGTCTCGCGCTTGGCCTGGTTTTGGCCGGTGCCGGCTTGGAGAGCCTACGCCGACGCCACTTCTGGTTCTCGGTCCTGGTGCCCGCCGTGTATGCGTTCCTCAACCTTGGCTATGCGGCGGTGAGCGGCGAGAGTGCCGGCTTGGTGACAGCGGGGATGTTCGTGACTGCTGTGGTGCTTGTGGGTTCGTCCCGGGCATCCTTCCGTGCGTGACCGAGATCGCCGTGCTGTTCGGCGAGTTGAGCCTCATCCCGCGCCCGCCGTTTCCTCTCAGCTCTTGAACCTCATGCAGTCTCGTTCAACGAGTACCACCTCTGGCCTCGTCCGGACGCCTGCGACTACCTGTACCAGGGGCGCGCGGCCGCGTACATCCGCGAGCCCAGCTGGCAGAACCGGACCGATAATGTCGGGATCAAGTACGCCCACACGAAGGGCGGAACGCCGAGTTACTCCCTGTCATTCCTCAACGCCGGCATCTCGGTGAACCCGAACGACTCGAATCAATGGTCAGCGACCGCCTACGCAGGCTTCTCACACTGATGCGATCGCTGGCGCTCATCGTCTCGATCGGGGCGATCGGATCCCTGCTCACTGGGTGCAGCCTCGCCGGCGCGGTCAGCAGCAGTCCCGTCACGCCACTGGTCGCCGCGCGATCGCTCGGTGTGCCCGTGGCGGCGCTCGTCGATATTGGCGACGGATTTGCCGCCGCGGTACCCGCGGGCGGAGGCATCGGGGTGGCAGTGGCGTTGAAGGCAGGCGGCGAGGTGCGGATTCTGACCAGCTCGCCGGGCCGTGCCGGCCAGCCGAGCGCGCACCTGCTCTCGTACGGCGGTGCCGACCTGAAGAACTTCAATACGTTCTTCTATGGCACTGCCGATGGCGCGACGAGCCGCGTCGTCGTGACCCTGCCCGGCAGCCAAGGCGGGCAGGTGGTGGCAGGGAAGTGGCTCGTGGCTATCCCAGCTCCGGATCTGGCGCCCAGCGATATCTCGTGGCGGTTCGTCGGGCAGGACGGAGCCGCGATCCTGTCGGGCAGCGGGATCTTCCCGCCTGACGCCTGATCGGAACGGTCCTGTTCGACGGTCCTGATCAGCCCGCTGCGACTGCCTGCTTCGGCGTCGGCTTCGCCGCCTTCACCGGCTCTGACTCGACCGGCGGCCAGACGCCGTGGAGGTACGAGTCGATCGCCGCCGCGGCCCGCTTCCCGTCGCCCATGGCCAGGATCACCGTCGCCGCACCGCGGACGATGTCGCCGCCGGCGAAGACGCCGGGCATCGAGGTCATCCCGAACTCGTTGGTCTCGATGTAGCCCCACTGGTTGAC
>JAJYMP010000598.1:3510-9106 GCA_021786915.1 Chloroflexota bacterium | reverse complement strand
AGATATGTCAAGTGACCAATGGCCGGGCCGTCACCGTGCTGTCACGACCTGGCCCTAGACTCGCTGCATACGGAGGTCCCCATCCATGCGCATCGCGTTCGCCCAGCCGTCCATGCCCCGCCCGTCTGACGTCCTGCCCGGGCGCGCCGAGCCCATCACCACGCCAGGCGCCCACTTCGTCAACGTGCACCCGCTCGCGGGCCCGTACCCAGCCGGCTTCGAGGTCGCCGACTTCGCCATGGGCTGCTACTGGGGCGCGGAGAAGAAGTTCTGGCCGATCCCGGGCGTGTGGGTGACCGCGGTCGGGTTCGAGGGCGGATCCACACCCAACCCCACCTACCGCGAGTCCTGCACGGGGCGAACGGGCCACACCGAGACGGTGCGCGTGGTGTTCGACCCGGCGGTCGTGAGCTACGAGCAGCTGCTGAGCGTGTTCTGGGAGTCCCACGATCCCACGCAGGGCTACCGCCAGGGCAACGACCTGGGCACGCAGTACCGCTCAGCCCTGTTCGCGCACGGGACCGCGCAGCTGGCCGCGGCCATCGCCTCGCGCGACCTCTACCAGCGGGAGCTCTCGAAAGCCGGCTTCGGCCCGATCACCACCGAGATCGCCGAGGCGTCCGCGTTCTACTTCGCGGAGGCTGAGCACCAGCAGTACCTCGCGAAGCACCCCGACGGGTACGACTGCCACACGGCGACCGGCGTCGCGTGCCCAATCGGGCTCGGGGTGTCCTCCGCATCCGAGTAGACCTAGGGTCGGGGACCGGCGGCGTTGTTCGCCGGAGATGCGGTCGCCCGGGGGTCTTCGGGGGCGTCCGCTCGGCGCTCGAGGCACCGGGCCCGTGGGATCGTGGCCTTGCCGCCGACCAGCGCCAGCCCAGGCGTTGATCCCGAACCCTTCGGGCTGGGGTGTGGCCTCCCACGCCATGGATTCGCGGGCCGCGCGTCGCGTCTTGGCACCTCGTGCCACGGTTCGACCCTCAGGGGCAATTGGCGGGCTGCGAATCGGTCGATTCGTGGCCTGGCAGTCCAATATCGGACGGTCGGGATCGGAATCCATGGCACGCCATGCCAATGCGGGCCAGGCCGCGCGGTGAGTGAGACAATGCACGCATGATCCGCATCGAGTTCCTGTGGTTCGACGGCTGCCCGGGGCACGAGCCGGCCCGAGCCCTCCTGGATGACGTCATCGCCGAGCTGGCGCCGGGCACGCCCGTGGAATCGGTCGACGCCTCGGATCCGGCAGTCGCCGTGGCGAACCGCTTTCCCGGCTCGCCGACGATCCGCGTGGACGGCCGCGACATCGACCCGGAGTTCCGGGACGACGGCGACTACACGCCCCGCTGCCGCCTGTACCGAACGCCCGACGGCCTCCGCGGGGTGCCCCCGCGCGCTTGGATCGAGGCCGCCATTCGGCACTAGGTCGCCCAGAGCGGACGGCGGCGCCTGGAAGCGTGGCCGTCCGCCGCAGCGATGGGCAGGGAGGCTCAGGCGACGGTCAGCGTGCCCTCCATGTAGCCGCTCTTGGCGGCCATCGCCGTGCCCCAGCCGCTGGGCCCGGCGCCGCACGGGTCCATGCACCGCCAGCTGAAGGTGCCCGCGTCGCCGGTGGTGATCGTGAACGAGACCCGCGCGTGGGCCGCGATCGGGACGTTGATGCCCAGGCCCGGAACCGTGAAGGTGTGCGAGACCTTGGCCGGGTTGAGCGAGGTGAGGGTCTGCGTGGGACCGGCCGATCCGTTGGGGTCCCTCGGGTCGATGGGGGTCACGGTGAAGGCGCCCCCTGCGACGCCCGCGGCGTTTGCATACACCTCGGAGCCCTTGGGCAGCGGGGTCGCGTCGTCGAAGTTGGTGATCGTGACGGTGACCGTGCTGTGGGCGGGCAGCGTGAAGTCCGAGGGGACGTACGCTGGGAACTCGGTCTTGCCGATCATGTCGCCGGTCACGATCGTGAGGTCGAGCCGGGTGGCGGACGTCGCAGCGGTGGAGGTCGACGGGGTCGATGCCGTGGTCCCGGCGGCGTTCCGCGAGAGCGATGCAGGCTGGACGGCGGCCGCCTGGGCGGCCATGATCCCGCCCGACTGCGCCTGTGCCGGAGCGGCCGGTGCCGGTGTGGCCGTGACGGGAGGCGGGAAGGACCACGACGGCGCATCGGTCGAGGCGCAGCCGGCGAGCGAGAAGGCGGCCGCACCGAGGAGCAGCACGATGGCGGTTGGGCGCGACTTGAAGTGGGTCACGGGGGTCACTCCGGGACGGTGGCCGCCGAGCAGGCGGCAGGGCTGGATCCGCGGACGGGGACGCTCACGGGCATCTGGACTGGCATGGCACCAGCATCGGACCAGCCCGAGCCCGGCACCATCGGCTCACTGCCCGGTTCTCGCGTAGGTCGGGCCACCCATCCTGCATGGGGTGTGCAGGGGATCAGCCGGGTGCCGATCGGCCCGCCCGAGGGGGGCCAGCGGCACCGCTCGGCCGCGCTACAGCTCGATCAGCCCCTTCGCGATCGCGTACTTCATGAGGGCCGCCTTCGAGTGGAGGTCGAGCTTGGTCATGATGTGGTCGCGGTGCGACTGGACGGTGTGCGGGCTGAGCACGAGTTCGGCGGCGATCTCCGCTGTGGTCCGCCCCTGCGCGATCAGGAGCAGGATCTCCCGCTCGCGCTCCGTGAGCCCGTCAGACGAGGCGTCGGGGTCGGCATCGCGCGAGCGACGCAGGTAGTCGCCCACGAGCGCCTTGGCGACGGCCGGCGAGAGGTAGACCTCGCCCCGGTGGGCGCTCCGCAGTGCCGCCAGGAGGTCGTTGACGTCCGCCCCCTTGAGCACGTAGCCCGACGCCCCGGCCCGCAGGGCCTGGTACAGGTAGTCCTCGCGATCGTGGATCGTCAGGAACAGCACGGCCACGTCGGGCTGGCGGCTCTTGATCTCCTTGGCCGCGGCCAGGCCGCTGATGCCCGGCATGCTGACGTCCATGAGGACGACGTCGGGATTGAGCTCGGCCGCGAGCGCGATCCCGTCCTGGCCGTTGCCCGCCTGGCCGACCACCTCGATGTCAGGCTGGCTGTCGAGCAGCCCGACGATCCCCTGGCGGATGAGGGTGTGGTCGTCGACGACCACCACGCGCATGCGCCCCATTCAGGCGGCCTCCTCGATCGGCGCTGTGACGCGGATCGTCGTTCCGTGGCCCGGGGTCGAGGTGATCTCGAGCCGGCCGTTGAGGAGCCTCACCCGCTCCTGGATGCCCACCAGCCCGACACTCGCCTCGTCTGCCCCGCCGCGGCCCAGCGCGTCTGCGACCTCGAACCCGCGCCCGTCGTCGCTGACGCTTACCATGGCCGTCGCGTCGTCGACGCGCAGGGCGATCGTCGCATGGTGCGCTCGCGCGTGCTTCGCCACATTGGTCATCGCCTCCTGAGCGATGCGGAACAGCGCGGTCTCCATGTGGTCCGGCAGACGGGACGCGGGCGTGTCCGCCTCGATCGCCACCTCGACCCCGGCCTCGGCGAGGGTGCTCTCGGCGTACCAGCGGATCGCCGGCAGCAGGCCCATGTCGTCGAGCACCGCCGGGCGCAGCCCCACGATCAGGCGCCGCGTCTCCGCGAGCAGGCGGGCGGCGATCGCGCGCGCCTCGTTGACCCGCTCGAGCGTCTGGGGCGGCCCGCCGGCGAGGGCGTCGCGCGCCCGGTCGAGCGAGATCGAGAGCGCCGCGAGCGTCTGCGCGGTCTCGTCGTGGAGCTCGCGGGCGAGGCGCCGCCGCTCCTCCTCCTGGGCGGTGATCGTCTGGTGCAGCAGCTGGCCGAGGCGACTCGTGCGCTCGGCGACCCGCAGCTCGAGCTCGCGATTCGTCCGCTCCGCCTGCTCGGTCGCTGCACGGAGCCGCTGGCGCATGGCCTCGAGGCTCTCGGCGAGCCGTCCGATCTCGTCCTGGGCGGTGACCTCGATGGGGCTCGCCAGATCGCCGCCGGCCATCCGCTCGGCCGCGAGCGTCAGTTCCTGGGTCGGCCGGACCACGCGGCGCGTCGTGACCCAGGCGACCGCCAGGATTGCCAGGAACCCGACGCCCGTGGCGATCAGCAGTTCGTTGCGCAGCTGGATCGGGAGCGCGAGCGCGACGTCCACAGGCTGCTCGAGCACGAGGTAGAACGGCGTGCCGGCGACCGGGACGACGGCCATCACATGGGCGGCGAACGTGTCGTTCGGGCCTGGCTCGTGGAGCTGCGCCGCCGCGCCGCCGCTGGCCATCAGCGGCTGGATGACCGGGAAGTGCTTGCTGGGCTGGCCCGGCCGCTCGTCCGAGCCCATGCCCAGGATGGCGATGCCTGCGGGGTCGACGACCTCGAGGTGGTAGCCGGCCGCGCCCGCCGCCCCGCCAGCAGCCGACCCGCCGGCGTTCGGGTTCCCGTACCACGCGGGCACGAAATCGGTCGTGGCGTTGTTCGACACGGTCGTCATGATGGCGACAGGCGCAGACAGGTCGTTGGCCGCGCCCAGCCGCACCGCGATCGAGGCGAAGGGGATGGATCCCGGGACGGGGCCGACCGCCTCGGCGACGGCATACGGTCCGCGGAGGCCCTTGGCCTGCGTGCCGAGCCGGGTCAGCGCCGCGGCGCTGGACGACGCGTCAAGCCGCGGCACGCCAGCCTGGTCGACGAGCGCACCGCCGGGATCGAGGATCTCCACGCCGCTGACGCTGAAGAAGTCCTGCGGGTCCGGCCGGTCGAGGTGCGCGAGGAGGTCCGCAGCGGCACCGGGGGACGCGGGACTGGCCGTGACGGTGTTCTCCTGGGCGGTCTCGAGCGCGTCCGCGGCGAGCCGGGCGAGGTCGCGGTCCAGGATCCCGGCGGTCGTGTATGCGGTCGTGAGCCGCTCCTGGTACACGAGGTCGGTCGCGCGCGAGATCGCGCTCAGGTCGAGGACCAGGAGCGCGCCGAACATCAGCGCCAGCCCCACGACCACGTAGAGCATGATCCGGCGCTGCAGGCCGGCGCGAGCGATTCGTCTGGCGATCGTGGGGCGCACGTCGATCCGTCCATGTCGTGACCCGAGGCGGCTCCGGGCGCCGCACGATACTCCAACTGGCGGTGCAGTCATTGGAGACGAGTCGACACGGGGGTCGCGCCCCGCCTCTCGCCGCGCCGCTCTTGAGTCTGCTCGGACTCATTCTGGGATGCCGCGAGCGCAGCCGACGGCGCGAAACCGTCGGGTCGGCCGGCGCCCGTGCACCCGCTGCCCGGGAGTGAGTCTGTGGCGACTCGCGGCGGCCCACGGCCCCGCCGCCGCCCAGCCCGCCCCCGCCCAGGGCGCCCCGCCCCGCGCACCATGCGCGCTACAATCGGGCCTCGCCAGGGGCGCGAGACGGGGATCTGCCCCACACGGACCGGCCATCGGCACGGACCGCGGTCGGGCTCGCCTCGATGGCAGTCCACGCCCCCGGGTGTATACTTCCGCCCAACATTGCGGGCCGCCTCCAAACGTGGGTGACCAACCCACGTTTCTTTGTGTCGAGGCGGCCCCGCCGCCATCTAGCATTCTTGCGGCGGCGCCAAGTGCGTCGCGACTTCGTCGGGGCGCCCCTCCCGCCCAACGCCGAGACGCAGGTG
>JAJYMP010000598.1:0-3500 GCA_021786915.1 Chloroflexota bacterium | reverse complement strand
CGGTGCGCTCCTCCAGCTCAACGCCGAGAAGCAGGTGTCCCGGGACGCGCTCGTGCACGCGCTCGAGGACGGCATCCAGCAGGCCTACCGTCGCGTTGCGGGCGAGGAGGACATCTTCGTCCGGGTCGAGCCGGAGAGCGGCCGGATCGACGTGTTCCGCGGTCGCCACGTGGTGGACGACGTCGAGAACCCCGACCTCGAGATCACGGTCGAGGAGGCCCGCCAGACCAAGCCCGATGCCCGCGCCGGGGAGGTCGTGCTGACCGAGCAGCTCGACGGCGAGCACTTCGGCCGAATCGGCGCCCAGACAGCCAAGCAGATCATCCTCCAGCGCATCCGCGAGGTCGAGCGCGACCAGGTCTTCGACCAGTTCGCGAGCCGCGAGGGCGAGCTCATCACTGGCTCCGTCAGCAGGGTCGAGCCGCGCGCGATCGTGCTCGACGTGGGCAAGGGCGTCGAGGCCATCCTCGCCACGAGCGAACAGAGCCCGCTCGAGCACTACCGCATCGGCCAGCCGGTCAAGGCGTTCGTGCTCGAGGTCAAGCGCTCCGCGCGCGGGCCGCAGATCATGGTCTCGCGGACCCACAAGGGCTTCCTGCGGCGCCTGTTCGAGCTCGAGGTGCCCGAGATCCACAACGGGACGGTCGAGATCAAGCAGATCGCCCGTGAAGCGGGCAGCCGCAGCAAGGTCGCGGTTGCGTCGCGGCAGGACGGTCTCGACCCCGTCGGCGCGACGGTGGGCCAGCGCGGTGCGCGCGTCCAGGCGGTGGTCGCGGAACTCGCCGGCGAGAAGATCGACGTGGTCCCGTGGAGCGAGGACGCGAGCGTCTTCGTGGCGAACGCGCTGTCGCCCGCCCAGGTGATCAGCGTGACGACGGACGAGGAGCACCGCGTCGCGAGCGTGACCGTCCCGGAGCGGATGCTCTCGCTCGCGATCGGCCGCGAGGGGCAGAACGCCCGGCTGGCAGCGCGGCTCACCGGCTGGCGCATCGACATCCGGAGCGATGTGGCGGCCGCCGAGGCGGCCCGGGTGGCGAAGGCTGCGGCCGAGGCGCCGGTCGAGGCGGAAGCCGAGCCTGCCGAGGTCCCCGACGAAGCGCCGCCCGCGGTCCCGGCTCCGGCGGAGGCGCCCGCGCCCGTCGAGGAGCCGGAGGAGACACCGGTGCCGGCCGACGAATCCGCGGCCGTCGAGGAGCCCTCGCCCGAGCGCCCCGCCAAGCCCGCCCCGAAGTCCCACAAGTCGGCCTCCGGGGAGGTGTCGTCGTAGGCGCGGCAGTGGCCGGTGGATCCCGGCCCTCCCAGCAGCGCAGGCTCCCCACGCGGAGCTGTGTTGCCTGCCGCACCCCGCGCCCCAAGCGCGAACTCATTCGCGTCGTCCGCCGGCCGGACGGTGCCGTGGCCCTCGACGAGACGGGCCGCCAGCCCGGCCGGGGCGCCTACCTCTGCCGGGACGCCGCCTGCTTCAGCCTGGCGGGCCGCCGCCGAGCCCTCGCCCATGCGCTCGGGACGACCATCCCGGCGGCCGTCGACCAATTGATCGCAGCAGGCCCTGACGGCCTCGCCGCAACCGTCAACGAAACCCCGCGGGCCGACGGCTCGCAGCCCGACACCCTGCACGACACGCTTTCTGAAGGAGGAGCCCATGGCCAGGAGTAGGAGCGGCACGCGCGGCCGTCGCGGCCCTCGGAAGCCCCCGCGTCGCGCGGGCGCTTTTGTCGCGGGTGGCGTCGCCACGGTCGATCCGAGCGAGCGCGGCGCGATCGAGCTGCCGGCGACGATCACCGTCAAGGAGCTAGCCGAGCTCCTCGCCGTGAGCCCCGCGGACATCATCCGCGAGCTCATCAAGAGTGGCATCTTCGCCACGATCAACCAGCTCATCGACCGCGACACCGCGTCGCTCGTCGCCGAGGAGCTCGGGTTCGCCGTCGCCGAGCCGCAGGACGCGGCCGCCTCCGAGGACGAGGAGGGCGAGGGCGTCCCCGCCGAGGCCGCGAAGGAGCAGCTCTGGGACGAGAGCGGCGAGGACGAGAAGGACCTCGTGCCGCGAGCCCCGATCGTGACGGTCATGGGCCACGTCGACCACGGCAAGACGAGCCTCCTCGACGCCATCCGCTCCACAACCGTGGCGGCTGGGGAGCGCGGCGGGATCACCCAGCACATCGGCGCGTCGGAGATCACCACCAAGGACGGCAAGCGCGTCGTGTTCCTCGACACGCCGGGCCACGAGGCGTTCACCGCCATGCGCGCCCGTGGCGCCCGCGTGACCGACATCGCGGTCATCGTGGTGGCGGCTGACGACGGCGTCATGCCCCAGACCCTCGAGGCGATCAGCCACGCGAAGGCGGCGAAGGTCCCGCTCGTCATCGCGATGAACAAGATCGACAAGCCGGACGCGAATCCCGACCGGGTGAAGACCGAGCTGGCCGAGGCCGGCGTGGTCGTCGAGGACTACGGCGGCGACACGCCGCTGGTCCCGGTGTCGGCCAAGACCCGCGTGGGCCTCGAGGAGCTGCTCGAGATCATCCTGCTCGTGGCCGACCTGCTCGAGCTCAAGGCCAACCCCAAGCGCGAGGCGGTCGGCACCGTCATCGAGGCAAGGCTCGACAAGGGCCGCGGTCCGGTGGCGACGCTCATCGTCCAGACGGGCACGCTGCGCGTCGGCGACGCCGTCGTCGCGGGCAACACCTTCGGCAAGATCAAGGCGCTCGAGAACTCGGCGGGCAAGCGCATCCCCAAGGCGGGCCCCGCGTCCGCCGCCGTGGTGCTCGGCCTGTCGGACGTCCCGGAGGCCGGCGACATCCTGCGCGTCGTGCCCGACGTGATGATCGCCCGCGCCCAGGTGGAGCAGCGCAAGAACGCCGCGGCCGCGCAGGCCGGGGCCGGGTCCGGACGGGCGACGCTCGAGGACCTCTACCGCCAGATCCAGGCCGGCCAGGCCAAGGAGCTGCGGATCATCCTGAAGGCCGACGTGTCGGGCTCGCTCGGCGCCATCGACCACGCGCTCGCGCAGCTCTCCTCGGAGGAGACCAAGATCAACGTCCTCCTCGAGGCCGCCGGCGAGATCACCGACAACGACATCATGCTCGCGACCGCGAGCAACGCGATCGTCGTCGGGTTCAACACCGGGATCACCGAGACCGCCCGTCGCGCCGCCGAGGCCGAGGGCGTGGACATCCGGCGCTACGACATCATCTACAAGCTCACCGACGACATCGACGCGGCCCTCAAGGGCATGCTCGAGCCGGAGATCGTGGAGGTCGTGGAGGGCCGGGCCGAGGTCCGCCAGCTGTTCAAGGTGGGCAAGACGGCCGTCATCGCGGGCTGCTACGTCACCGACGGCCGCATCGTCCGCAGCGGCTCCGCCCGCGTGTGGCGCGGCGGCAAGGTGATCGTCACCGACAAGATCGAGGGTCTGCGGCGCTTCAAGGACGACGTCCGCGAGGTTGCCCAGAACTTCGAGTGCGGGATCAGTCTGGCAGGGTTCAACGACCTCGGCCTCG
>JAJYMP010000765.1 GCA_021786915.1 Chloroflexota bacterium | reverse complement strand
TAGCCGGCGGCGGCCGCCTCGTCCAGGTATCGCCGCCAGGGGGTCTGGAGCGGGTCGCCGGAGGGGTTCCAGACGCCCCACGAGTCGGGGGCGGTGCCGAGGAGGAGGTTCGGGTAGGAGGGGGGCCATGACGTGCTCCTTGCGGCGGACCCGGCGCGGGCGGTGCCTACGCCTGCCAGTGCCGGTCGATCACCTCGCGCGCGATCGAGGCCGCCCTCCGGGCGTTGTCGGGGTTGTGGTGGAGCGTGTAGACGTCGCGGACCAGGAGCTCGGTCGAGCATCCGCGGGACGCTTCGAGCGTGTTGCGGAGGTGCTCGGCCCAGGCGTCGCCGTCGAGCACCTCGTCGACGGACAGGAAGTTCGGGTTCGGCTTGCGCGAGTAGACGATCCCGGTTCCCCGCAGCGCCTCGCCCATGAACGCCTCGTCGGTCCACTGGCTGATCGAGACCTTCCGCAGGTGCGGCAGGGTGCGGATGTCGTCCCAGCTCTGGTGGACCGCCTCGCAGCAGCCGTAGTAGAGGAGGCCGACCGGCTCTGCGATCTCGCGGACGTACGGGTACAGGAACTCCGAGGCCATGGACGGGCTCATCCCGGTGGCCTCCTGGAGGTTGGTCGCCTGCCAGCGGTCGCGCCAGGTCACGTGCGCGGGATCGTGGCCAGCGGGCGGCAGCAGGTGCGTGTAGTTGTGGCCGGACCACCAGACCTCCTGGTGGTCGTTGTTGAGGCCCAGCACCCCGGCCGCCTCCTGCTGGCGCATGATCGCGAGCGCGTTGTCCCGCAGGTACGCCATGACGGCGTGCACCGCGTCGGGCTCCTCGCAGCAGGCGATGAAGAAGTTCTCCATGCCCATCAGGTGCACGAGCCGCTGCGTCAGGGTGTTGAAGTCGTGCCAGACCACGACGAGCCGCACGGGGATGAGGTCGCCGACCACGTCCTGGACGAACGCCTTCCAGGCAAGCGAGCCCTCGCGATCCACCGTGACCACCGCGGGCCGGAGCCTGGGCAGGTCGGCGGTCAGGTTGGCGATCGGGTGGTCCATGCCGTAGCCCACCGCCATGCCCTCCGCATCGAGGGCATGCTCGGTCCTGACCGTGATGTCGGGACCGAACTCGTCGATGTCGATGGACCAGGGGAGGTCGAGCACCGGCGGAACGACGCGGTCGTCCTGCCACACCTCGTGCGGGCGCGTGGAGCGGATGAGCTCCCGCTCGATGGCGCGGCCCGCGTCTGAGTGGCAGCGGTATCGACGGTCCGGCAGGAGCTCGAACATGAAGTTGGTGGCCTCGAGGATGAACGGCGGCCGCACGTTCGGCTTGCCGTCGTTCAGGTCGAACCACTGCTGCCTGCGCTCCGCCATGACCGGCAGGACCGCGTACTCGGCCTGGCGGGCGGCGAGCTCGCGCAGGTATGCACGCTCATCGGGAGGGATGGACCATTCCGCGCCGTGGTGGCCGTCGCCCGCGCTCCCCGTCATCGCGAGCGCCCTCCTCAGCCGGCCACCAGCCGGCGCACGAGGTCGACGGCGGCCCCGGCGTCGGCCGCCTGGCCGTCGGCGCCGATCTGGGCGGCGAACTCGGGCGTGGTGGGGGCGCCGCCGATGACCACCTTGGCCGGGAGCCCGGCGGCCCGGACCGCCTCCACCACGGCCCGCATGTTGGGCATCGTGGTGGTCAGCAGCGCGGACAGCCCGACGATCTGGGCGTCGCGCTCCCGGGCCACGTCCACGAACCGGGCCGCAGGGACGTTGACGCCCAGGTCGACGACCTCGAAGCCCGCGCCCTTCCACATCATCGCGACCAGGTTCTTGCCGATGTCGTGGAGGTCGCCCTCGACCGTGCCGACGACTGCGGTGTACTCGGGCCTGATGCCCGCGGCCACCAAGGCCGGCTCGAGGATGGCGGTCGAAGCCTTCATGGCCCGGGCGCTGATCAGCATCTCGGGGACGAAGATCTCGCCGTCCTGGAAGCGGCGCCCCACGTGGTCCATGGCGGCGGTCATCGCATCGAGGATCGCCTTGGGGTCCTGGCCGTCCGCCAGCGCGGCGGCCGTGATCGCGGCCGCGGCGGCGCGGTCCCCCGCCTCCACGGCGGCGGTGAGGGCGGCGAGGTCGGCGGTCATCGACGGGCTCCCTCCGCGGCGAGCGCGGCCTCGGCGCGCCGGCGCTCATCGGCGATCATGACGGAGACGCCTTCGGCCGCGGCACGCTTCACGGCGTCCAGGACCAGGGCGTTCTCCACGCCGTCGGCGAACGAGGACGCGATGCTGCTCGGCGTGTTCGACGCCACGGCCGTCACGAAGTCGGCCGCCTGGAAGGTGAACGCGTCGCCCAGGCCGAACCCGACTCCCGCGACCGGCATCACGAGACCCTCGGCCAGGTACGGGTGCTGAGCACCGAGCAGGACCCTCGTCCAGCCCTCCGTGTAGGGCTCGGCCGAGCCGTCAGCCCAGCTGAACTCGGCCAGACGCTCCCAGTCGAACGACGCCGAAGCCTCCGAGCCCACGAGCACGAACCCGGTCGCGTTCTTGAATCCCGTGGCGACGCGCGACGTCGTGAAGACGCCGATGCACCCGCTCTCGAACTCGGCGAGGAACATCGCCTCATCGTCAGTGGTCACCGGACGGGTCTCGTCAGACAGCGCGGCCTTCTCGTGGCCCTTCGTGGCCACCCGGGCCAGGCGGCGCGTCGGGATCCGGATCGAGAGGACGGCGCCGCGGATCGCCCGGACGTCGCCGAGGAGGTAACGCGCAGCCTCGAGGTTGTGCGCGCCGAGGTCGACCAGCGAGCCGCCGCCGGCGAGGGCGAGGTCATGACGCCAGGCGAACGGCACCCCCGGGTCGCGTCCATGGTCCGCGAGGTACCGGCTCATCAGCTGGCGTGGCGCACCGAGGCGGCCCGAGGCGATCAGGTGCCTGACCGCGGCGATCGGCGGCGCGAACCGATGGGTGAAGGCGACGTTGGCGATGACGCCCGCCCTCGCGACCACGGTCGCCATGGCCATCGCCTCGGGAGCGGTGCGGGCGGCAGGCTTCTCGCACAGGATCGCCTTGCCGCGAGCGGCCAGCCCCTCCACGACGTGGCGGTGCTCGCTGTTGGGCAGGACCACGCTGACAGCGTCCACGTCGTCCGCCTCGGCGATCGCCTCCCAGTCGGTCTCGACGCGCTCCACCTCGAACTTGCCGGCCAGGTCGGCGGCGAGCGGGCGATTCGCATCGGCGATTGCAACCAGTTTCACTTTCGGCACGGCATCGCCGTAGAGCGAGTGCAGGTTCCGATACCCGGCGGCATGCGCGCGACCGGCCATGCCCGCCCCGATGACAGCCACCCGGATTGTCCGATCAGCCATGCGACGCCTTCATTGTGTGACCGACCGAGGTCGAACTCGAGAGGTCAAGCGGGACGAGCCGCGCCCCAACGGAAGTGGGCTTCCGCCATAACGTCGAGAATTCAACCGGTTTCGCATAGTATAGTGGCCTGGCCGATCCATGGCAACGCGTCCAATCGATGCCTCGCGAGAGGGACTGTGGACTCGATCTACGAACTTGCGCGTCGCGCCGGTGTGGCCCCCTCGACCGTGTCGAAAGCGCTGCGCAACGACCCGCGGATCAGCGTGGCGACCAGGGCCCGCGTCCAGGCGCTCGCGAGCGAAGCCGGCTTCACCGTGAACGCAGCGGCGCAGAGCCTCACGACGAGGCGCACGCTGACCATCGGCCTGATCGTCAGCGACTACGCCGACCCGTACAACGGGCTCCTCGTGCGCGGGATCGAGGCGGCGGCGATGGCGGCGGGCTACCAACTCCTGGTGTCGAGCGCCCACGAGAGCGGCGTGCGCGAGGTCGACATCGCCCGGACGTTCCGGCAGCGCCGCGTGGACGGGATCATCATCGTGGCGTCCCACGTCAGCGAGAGCCACGAGCACCTCGATCCGCGGATCCCGGTCGTTCTGGTGGCCGAGAAGCCGGCGCTGGTCCCTGACCGCCCCCTCGTGAGCTGCCTCATCGTCGAAGACGAGGCGGGCGCCAGGACGATGACCCAGCACCTGCTCACCCTGGGCCACCGCCGGATCGGCTACGTGGCGATCGGCCGGGCCTCGCTCGCGAGCGACGCGCGCCGGGCCGGCTACGAGGACGCGCTCCGGCAGGCCGGGATCGAGCCCGACCCACGCCTCGTCGTCGTGCCCAACCGGCGGGACATGGCGGGCGTCGGCGCCGAGGGCGTGCAGCTGCTGCTCCCCCATCGGCCGACGGCGATCTTCTTCTACAACGACCTCGCCGCCATTGGGGGGCTGCGCGCCGTCCTCGACCGCGGGCTGCGGGTCCCCGAGCAGATCAGCATCGCGGGCTTCGACGACCTGGAGATCTCGCAACTCGTGACGCCGCCCCTGACGACCATGGCGCAGCCTCGGCTCGACATGGGGCGGATGGCTGCCGAGCGGCTGCTCGCCATGATCGGAGGTGATGACGACCGAACGCCGATGACCGCCGCCTGCACGCTGATGGTGCGCCGATCGACCGCGCCGCCGCCCGACTGAGGCAGGTCCAGCCGCCGATCGCGCGGCGCCCCCATCGAACGCGCCGCGGCCCCACCGAGATCATCAGCGCCTGGATCCCGCGGTTCGCCAGTGGCCCGCCTGTATCGCCGCCAGCGAACGCCACATTCCGCTGTCGCCCACCTGGACCGAGGAGGAAGCGCCATGGAAGCCCGTGCCGCCCTGTTGACCGAACCCCGCCACTACGAGCTGCGCGGCTTCCCCATCCCGGAGCCCGGGCCGGGCGCGGTCCTCGTGCGCAACGAGCTGTCCGGGATCTGCGGGACGGACAAGCACACCTACCAGGGCTATGTGGCGCAGTACACGGGCGCCGCCAAGCCCTCGTCGACCCCGTTCCCGATCATCCAGGGCCACGAGAACGTGGGCACGGTCGCCGCGATCGGCGGCAGGGTGCTCGACTTCGACGGCGTCGAGCTGGCGGTCGGCGACCGGGTGGTGGTGAGCCCGAACCTGGTCTGCGGGACCTGCTGGTCCTGCACCCACGACCTGCCGTACACGCTGTGCGACAACATCCTCGACTACGGCAACACCATCTCGGCCGCCGAGGCGCCGCACCTGTTCGGCGGCTGGGCGCACTACCTCTACGCGCTGCCCGGGAGCAAGATCTTCCGGGTTCCCGACGACCTGCCGAGCGAGGTCGCGGTCCTGGCCGAGGTGTTCGCGGTCACGATCGGCCTGGACCGCGCCAAGCAGTTCGGCGCGTTCCCGGGGGAGGGCTTCCAGTTCGGCGACACGGTGGTCGTGTTCGGCACCGGGCCGCTGGGCCTGTGCCACGTGGCCAAGGCGAGGATGATGGGCGCCGGCGTGGTCATCGCGGTCGACCTGTCGGCGACCCGACTCGAGTTCGCCCGGAGGCTGGGAGCCGACCATGCCGTCGACCGCAGCAGCGCCTCGGCGGGCGACCTGCTGGGGCTCGTCCGGGACCTGACCCATGGACGCGGGGCGGACGTGGTGGTCGAGTGCGCGGGCGTGCCGGCGGCCGTCCCCGAGTCGCTCGACCTCCTGCGCCCCGGGGGCACCTACATCGAGGTGGGCAACTTCAGCGATCTCGGCACCGCGGCGATCTCGCCCAATCGACACCTGTGCAGCAAGGGCATCCGCATGATCGGCATCCCGGGCCAGGAGGCAGGCGCCTACGGCCCATCGATGCGGCAGATGGCGCGCACCCTCGACGAGTACCCGTGGCGGTCCTTCGTGTCCCACCGCTTCCCGCTCGAGCGGGTCGAGGAGGCCGTCCTGACCGCGATCGAGCCCGGCTCCCTCAAGGTCGTCATCGACCCGTGGCAGGCACCGGCGTAGGCGCCTGGCGACCGCGAGGGATCGGACGGGCTGGCTCAGACCATCGTCGGCCGGCCCGCCCGCGAGCAACGCCCGACGCCTCCCGCGGGGGGGCGCCGGTGCCGGGCGCCGGGTTGCGGAGGCGGCGGCGCACGCCGCCCGTCAGGGCTGGGTGGCGGCGTCCTCGGCCATCTGCCGGGCGACGCTCTGGAGCGAGGGCTGCTCGCTCCCGAACCGCTGCAGCTCGTGGCTCAGCTGGGCGAGCTCCTCGCCGCCGGCCATCATCTGGGTGAGATCCGCGACCGTGATCTGGTCCTTGGTGTAGCTGCCCATCACCTGCCCCAGCTTGAGCAGCACGAAGCGGTCGCCCACCGGGTAGGCGTGGTGGGGGTTGTGGGTGATGAGGACCACGCCCCGGCCCATGTCACGCGCCTGGACGACGTAGCGGAGCACGATCCCCGACTGGCGGACGCCCAGGGCCGAGGTCGGCTCGTCGAGGATCAGCACCCGGGCCCCGAAGTAGACGGCGCGCGAGATGGCGACCGCCTGCCGCTCGCCGCCCGAGAGCGTGCCGACGTACTGGTTGGGATCGGAGACGTTGATCCCCATCTTCGCCATCTCGTCCTTCATGACGCTCTTGGCGCGCCCCTGGTCGAGGAATCGGATGGGACCGTACGCCCGCGTCGGCTCCTGGCCCAGGAAGAAGTTCCGCCAGATCGACATCATCGGCACGGTCGCCAGGTCCTGGAACACCGTGGCGATGCCATGCGCGCGGGCTTCGCGCGGCCCGTTGAAGCGGACCGGCCGGCCGTCCACGAGGATCTCGCCCTCGTCCGGGGGGAAGACCCCGGACAGCGTCTTGATCAGCGAGGACTTGCCCGCGCCGTTGTCGCCCAGCACGCAGGTGACCTCGCCCGCGCGAACCTCGAGCGAGACGTCGCGGAGCGCGGTGACGCTGCCGAAGTACTTGCTGACGTGCCGCGCCTCGAGCAGCGGGACGGGGGCGGCTTCGGCCGGCGGCTTGGCGCCGGGAGCGGGGTTGCTGGTCATCGGCGTGCCCTCTGTGCCTGGCGGAACGTCACCGCGTTGACGATCACCCCGAACAGCAGCAGGATCCCGAGGAAGGCGAAACCCCACTGGCTCGGCCACCTGGCATAGATCACGCCCTGGAGGGACATGCCGATGATGGCTGCCCCGATGGACGCCCCCAGGACCGAGCCGTAGCCACCGGTCAGCATGCAGCCCCCGACGACCGCTGCGACGATGTAGTAGAGCTCGTAGCCGACGCCCTGCTCGGAGACGGCCGATAGGCCCGCCGTGAACTGGATCGTGCCGACCAGCCACGCCCCGAGGGCCGTGCCGATGAACAGCAGGATCTTGGTGGAGCCGACGGGCACGCCCACGTTGCGCGCCGCATTGGGCTCGCCACCCGACGCGTAGATCCAGTTGCCAACCGTGGTGCGCGAGAGGACCAGCATGCCGAGGGCGGTCACCGCGAGCCACCAGAACAGCGCGACCGGGAAGGCCGGCGCCGACCCGACGCTGCCGCCGAAGATGGCCCGGGCTGTGTCGGAACCGGCCGGCGGGTTGAGCACCGTGACGACCGTGCTGTTGGCGTTGATCGCCTCGACAAGGCCGACCGAGGTGCCGCGGAGCACGAAGAACGTCGCCAAGGTGACGATGAAGCTGGGCAGCTTGGTCCGCACGACCAGGATGCCGTTGAACAGGCCGACCAGCACGGCGAAGACCGCGGACACCGCGATGCAAAGCCAGAGGTTCCAGCCGAACCCGTTGGCGAGGAGGCCGATCAGGATGGCCGTGGACCCCGTCATGACGCCGGCCGACAGGTCGAACTCGCCGCCGATCATCAGCAGGCCGACCGGCACCGCCATGATCCCGAACTGCCACGCCTGCGTGAGCCAGCCGACGAAACCGGCCTGCGAGAGCCAGAGCGGACTCGAGGTTGGGTTCAGCGCGAAGATGAGGAAGATCGCAACGGCGGCCAGTGCCGCACCGACCTCCGGCCTCCGGAAGATGCGGGTGACGGCTCGGGCGGCGACGACGCGATCGCCAGGACTGGCAGCAGGCGCGGCCCGCTTCGTCGGGGTCGGCACATCCATGGCGCAGTCGCCCACCTCTCCTCTTGCTCGCTGGCCCGGGCGGGGTTCCCCCCGGCCCGGGCCAGCGTCACATCACGTGTGCCAGCTAGGAGCGCTCGTGCTCAGGACTCGCCGGCGGCGGCCCCGGCCTCCACATTGGAGACATTGGTCTTGTCCACGAGGAGCGGACCGGTCGGAACGGTGGTGCCGCCGCCGACGCTCGCCCCGTAGTGGGCCTTGTAGAGCTGGAGGAACACGATCGGCAGGTAGCCCTGGAGGTACTGCTGCTGGTCGACGACGAAGTCGATCGTTCCGGCCTTGACCGCCGAGATGTCCCAGCTGTTGAGGTCGAACGTGGCGAGCTTGACCTTGCTGCCGCTGGGCAGCGCCGACTGCACGCCCTGGGCGATCGCGTTGTTCAGGGTCATGACCGCGTTGACGCCGGGGTGGGCCTGGAGGTACGCGGTGACCTGCTGGGCGGATGCGCTGGGGTTGGAGGCCGCGTTCGGAACGCTCAGGGTCAGCTCGGTGCACGCCGGGCCGCTGGCCGGGGCGTCGCCGGTCGAGCAGGTGGCCCCGGTGCCGAGCGCCTGGGCGATGCCGTTGCAGCGGTCGAGCAGGTTCTGGCCGCTCTGGTGGATGACGCACAGGACGTTGTTCGCCTGCTCGGCCATGAAGCGGGCGCCGGCCTGCTTGCCGGCGAACGCCTCAGGCTGGCCCACGCAGGTCATGGCACCCGACGCCGCGATGTCGGCGTCGTCGCACCCTGCGTTGATGAGCACGACGGGGATGCCGGCCTTCGCCGCTGCGGCGAGGGTCGGGTTCATCAGGCTGGGGTTGTGATCGGAGACCGCCAGGCCGTCGACCTTCTGGTTGACCGCGTCCTGGATGGCCTGGTTCTCGGCGTTGTCGTCAGGCTGCGCCTGACCCTGCTGCTGCGACCCGTAGACCTCGGTGAGCGTGCAGCCCGTTGCAGCAGCGGCGTCCTTGGCGCCCTTGTAGACGACGCTCCAGAAGCTGCCCGTGTCGCCATGGGTGATGACCGCGAACTTGTACGGACAGCCGGCCGACGCTGTGCCCGAGCCGCCGCCACTGGCGGCCGGCGATGGCGTCGCTGCGTTCGATCCGCAACCGACGACGATGGCGGCGCTGGCGATCAGGGCGCCAGCGAGCCGCACCACTCGATTGA
>JAJYMP010000009.1 GCA_021786915.1 Chloroflexota bacterium | reverse complement strand
CGAGGGACCGCGCCAGATCGTCCTGCTCCACGGCACGCTCTCGTCGGCGCGGCAGCTGGACCTCCTCGCCCGCGAGCTCGCTGCCGCGTGTGGCGCCACGGTCCACGCGCTCGACCGGCGGGGGAGAGGGTCCGGGCGTCTCGCCGAGCCGCGCCCGCTCGACGTCGGCCTCCACGTCGCGGACGTGGTCGCATACCTTGACGCCCGCGGGATCGACCGTGCCGACCTGGTCGGCGTCAGCTTCGTGGGGGTGATCGCGCTCGAGGCCGCCGCCCGGCAGCCGGCGCGGGTGGCCTCGCTCGTGGCGTACGAGCCCCCGTACGGGCCGGTTGTCAGGGACGACATGGGGGTCGAGTTCCCGCCGGTCGTCGGGCGCGTCCAGGTGGCGTACGAGGCGGGCGGGTCAGCCGCCGCGGCGGAGCTCTTCCTGCGGACCGTCGCGGGCGACGCGGCGTGGGAGCGGCTGTCGGAGCGGAGTCGCAGCTCGCTCGCGCAGGAGGGCGTGGGGGCGGTTGCCGACGCCACGCAGGCCGAGTTCGACCCGGACGGCCTCGCCCGGATCTGCACGCCGGTGCTGCTGCTGACCGGTGGCGCGAGCGACGCCTTCTACACGCCCATCGCCGACGAGCTCGCGCGACGCATTCCGGGCGCCCGCCGGGTTACCCTCGACGGGCTCGCCCACACGGCGCCGATCAACCGGCCCGGCCGCGTCGTCGATGCCATCCGCGCCTTCCTGGAGTCCCTTCCCGCATGACCGCCATCCCGCCCGACCACACACCCTCCGGCGCCTCCACCGGTGCCGGGAACGCCGCGCCCGCGCCCGAGGTCCGGGTCATGTTCGACCGCATCGCCGGCCGCTACGACCTGATGAACCTGCTGATCTCGGCGTTCCAGGAGCCGCGGTGGCGACGGCGGCTCGTGGATGCCGCTGCGCTCCGGCCGGGCGACGCTGCGCTCGACGTGGCGTCCGGCACCGGCAAGGTGGCAGCCGACCTCTCCACGCGGGTCGGCCCGTCGGGCCGCGTCCTGGGCGTCGACCTCTCGCCGGGCATGACCGCGGTGGCGCAGAAGCGGTACGCGAACCGGCCGGGCCTCGGCTACGTGGTCGGCAACGCGATGGAGCTGCCCACCGGCGACGGCGAGTTCGACGCGGCGACCATCGCCTTCGGCATGCGCAACCTGCCCGACTACGAGCGCGGCTTCGCCGAGATGGCGCGATCCGTCCGGCCCGGCGGGCGCGTGCTGTGCCTGGAGATCGCGCGCCCTCGCAGTCGCCTGGCGCGCTTCATGCGCTGGTGGTTCGACCGCATCGTCCCGGTCATCGGTCGGCTGGCCGGCCAGGGTCCCGCCTACGGCTACCTCGTCCGGAGCGTCCAGGCCTACCCCTCGCCGGAGCGGATCGCGGAGGTCATGGCGGACGTGGGCCTCGTCGACGTGCACTGGACTGGCCTCACCGGGGGCATCGTCACGCTGCACCAGGGGACGGTCCCAGAGCGATAGGTAGCCCCCGCCGCGGTAGGTAGCCCCCGCCCCACCAGCGCCGGAGGCCGGCCGGACCAGCTTCCCACCGAGCTCCGCTCGTCCCCTGGACCCCGACCTGCAACATTCAAGGCGGCCGAGACGTTCACGTGGCACAAAGGGGTGACGGTGGAGGTCCGCCTGGCCCGATTGGGGACGGCGCGCGAGGCGCTCGAGGCGGCGGTGCAGGCGCATCGGCCGTGGCTGGTGCGACGGCTCGCGCTCGTCGTCGGCGACGCGGCAGAGGCGGAGGACTTGGCCCAGTTAACGCTGCTGCGCGCGGCCGAGCGCTGGCCGCTGCCGGATGGCTCGAACGTGAAGGGCTGGCTGGCGACCGTCAGCCTGCGCCTGGCGATCGACGAGCGGCGGCGCCGACGGCGCTGGGGGTTCCTCGCGATCCAGGAGTCGGACCAGACGTGGGCGATGTCGACCGATCCGGACCTGTGGCACGCCCTCGCGGCGTTGGACCGGCAGACGCGTGCGGCCCTCGTGATGACGGTGCTCGACGGGTTCACGCAGGACGAGGTCGCCGGGGTTCTCGGCGTACCTCGGGGCACCGTTGCGAGCTGGCTATCGCGGGGCCGGGCGAGACTCCGCGAGACACTTGTCTCCTTCGATCCAGTAGAATGGCCGGGTGGCGGCACCCGTCGGCGGCAAGGACTACCCCAGGACCAGACAGGAGTTCCGGGCGTTCTTCCCCGATGACGCTGCCTGCGTCGAGTTCCTGACGCGACTCCGCTGGCCCGACGGCTTCCGCTGCGCCTGCGACGGCGAGGGCTGGCGCTCCGCACGAGGGCGCTGGACCTGCCGAGGCTGTGGCAAGCAGACCTCGCTCACCGCGGGCACGATCTTCGAGGGCACGCGCAAGCCGCTGCTCGGCTGGTTCGAGGTCGCGTGGCGGATCACGACGGCCAAGAACGGCGTGTCGGCCCTGGCCGTCTCGAACGAGTGGGGCATGTCGCGCGAGGCCGGCTGGACGTGGCTCCACAAGTTCCGCCGGGCGATGGTGCGACCGGACCGCGAGCTGCTGGCGGGTGAGGTCGAGGCCGACGAGACGTTCCTGGGCGGCGCGGAGGACGGGGTGCGCGGGCGGCAGACGGTCCGCAAGGCCATCGTGCTCGTGATGGTCGAGAAGAAGGCGGGCGGGGGCTACGGGCGATGCCGGCTCGTGCGCGTCAAGGACTTCTCCGCGGCCTCGCTCCACCCGGCGGTGCAGGCCAATGTGGCGTCAGGCTCGACGGTCATCACCGACTTCCACCGGGGCTACCTCGGCCTCGACACGAAGGGCTACACGCACAGGCGGATCAACATCAAGGGGTCGGGGCAGACCGGCTCGGACCTGCTCCCGGGCGTCCATCTCGTGGCGTCGCTGCTCGACCGGGTGTGGCTCGGCACCCACCACGGCGCGCTGCGCTGGCGGCACCTCGACGCCTACCTCGACGAGTTCGTGTTCCGGTTCAACCGGCGCGGCAGCAGGGCGCGCGGCCTGCTGTTCTACCGGCTCTTGGAGGGCGCGGTCTCGACCGCCCCGCAGCCGTACTCGGCCATCAGGGGCGGGAGGCCGTGAGCCGAGCGGCGCGTCAGCAGATGGCGAGCTCGAACGCTCGGCCCGTCGTGATCATCTCCTGGATCCGGGCGAAGGAGACTCGCGCGGCCGGCCGGTCGCCCTTGCGGATGGACCGGAGGAACGCCGCCGCCCGCTCGGGCTGGCCGGCCTCGATCTCCTGGTCCATCTCCATCTCGCTCACGAACGGGCGGACGAGCAGGAACTCGTCTCGGGTGATCTTAACGGGGTAGGGCCGCGTGTCGTCGGCGTGGAACCGCAGGTTGAGGTAGAACGGGCCGTCGCCGAGGTCCGCCGCTCCCGACGCTACTCGAGGGCCCTCTCGATCACGGCTGCGTTCGCCACCAGCACGTCGAAGGCGGGCACTGGTTGCTGCCACGCCGGCGAGTCGATGGTGAAGCCATCGCCGACCGTCCTCGCGAACACGTGAAGGTGCACGTGGAAGACCTCCTGGAATGCCGCTTCACCGTCGGCGAGGAACAGGTTGACGCCTTCGCAGGGCAGGCCCGACGAACGCAGGGCGCCCGCGAGTCGCTGGGCGACAACGAACACGTGTGCCGCGAGGTCTGCCGGAACCTCGCCCAGGAACGCGTAATGCTGGTTCGGGATTACGAGGAGGTGGCCCGGTGTCACCGGCTGGAGTACCAGGAACGCCATAGCGCGCTCGTCCCGATACACCACCGCCGCTCGGCCCTCGCCCGCCACGATCTGACAGAAGACGCATTCGTTCGCGACGGGGACCTCGCTGGTGGTCATGTCAAGATCATCCCCGTCGAAGGCAATCCGCGCAAGAACAGGCCGCACCACCAAACGCCTGGAGCACACAGGGCGAGCCGCCGCTCCTCCGCGCCTTCCAGCGACCAGTCGACTGGACCCTGCGACCGGGCTCGTCGGCCGGGCGGCCGTAGCGGTCGCGCGCGACCCGCGCCGGCGGCTCGCCGGCCACAGCGAACAGGATCGTGTCGCCCCACAGGCGGTCGAGGTCCCGGTAGGCGGCGTCCTTGCCGCGCGCCATCGCCGCTGCCGCTGGCAACTGACAAAGGCGATCGGGCGAGCGAACCCGGCAGATCCGCAGCGACCGGGGCTCTCGCTAGACTCGCCGGGTGCCGAACCTTCTGTCCCGGCCCGTCGAGGCCGCCGTTCCCGAGCGCCTCGGGCGCAGCTTCCGGCTCCTGCTCGCGTCATCGCTGATCACCAACGCGGGTGACGGCGTGGCTCTCGCGGCCGGCCCGCTGCTGATCGCGGCGCAGACGCGCGACCCGCTCCTGGTGTCCATGGCGCTGCTCAGCCAGAGCCTGCCGTCGCTGCTGTTCGGCGTGCTGGCGGGGACGTTGGCGGACCGTGTGGACCGACGCCGCGTGATCTCGCTCGTGAACCTCGCCCGGTCGCTCGTGCTCGCGGCCCTCGCGACCACGATCGCCACGCACGTCGTCAACATCGCGGTCGTGCTGGGCAGCCTGTTCGTGCTCGGGACCGCGGAGGTGTTCGCCAACGTGAGCGCCTCGAGCCTCCTGCCGCGCCTGGTGCCGCGCGCCGACCTGGGGATCGCCAACGCTCGGCTCCAGGGCGCGTTCCTGGTGGTCAACCAGCTCGCCGGCCCGCCCATCGGCGCCTTCCTGTTCGCGATCGGGATGGCGTTGCCGTTCGCGACCGACGCTGCGTGCTACGCCCTCGGCGCGGTGGTCATCACGCGCGTGGTGTACGGGACGGGACTCGAGCCCGAGACGCCCGGCGCACCCCGCGAGGGCTTCCGGCGCGAGATGGCCGAGGGTCTTCGCTGGCTGCTCCACCACCCCCCGATGCGCACGCTGGCGCTCACGATCGTCGCGTTCAACGTGACGTTCGGGGCGGCGTGGTCGGTGCTGGTGCTCTACGCCCAGGAGCGGCTGGGCATGAACGAGGTCGGCTTCGGCCTGCTCACCAGCGCGATCGCACTGGGCGGGCTGATCGGCGTCGCCTCGTACGGGCGGCTCGAACGGCGGTTCTCACTGGCCGACATCATGCGCGTGGGCCTGCTCATCGAGACGTGCACGCATCTGGTGCTCGCCGTCTCGACGCAGGCAGGCGTGGTGCTGCTGATGTTCGTCGTATTCGGCGCCCACGCGTTCGTGTGGGGCACGACGTCCCTCGCCGTCCGCCAGCGGGCCGTGCCGGACGCGCTCCTGGGCCGCGTGACCGGCGTCTACGTCGTGGGCGTGCAGCTGGGGATCGTCATCGGCACGCCGATCGGCGGGCTGCTCGCGCGAACGCTGGGCATCACGGCGCCGTTCTGGTTCGGCTTCGTCGGGTCGGCCGTGCTGGTCACGCTGCTGTGGCGCCAGTTCGAGCACATCGTGCACTCCGGCGACGTGGCGCACGAGGCGGTGGCGGCGTCCTGAGGAGGCGCTCGAGCCCGCCGCCCTGGCTTCGCCGCGCCCGCTCGCCCGACGCTCGTGTCGCCGCCTGCCGGCGCTTATCGCGGGAACTTCGCTCCTAAGGCCGCCTGGCGGCGGTACGAGCGGATCCGGCCCGCCCGCCGTGCACGGGCGCCGCCACGGCGGTTGGATAAGCGCCGCCCCACGGCGTTACGAGCGGATCGGGCGATGGACGTGGCCCTGCGAGGTCCTGAGCGTGTCGACCCAGTCGCGGATCTCCCCGTAGCGCTGGCCGGTGGGCGGGCCCGCGTGCTGGGCCCCGTACGCATCGACCGTGAGTTCGTGGAACCGCCCCAAGGCCGACAGGTGCCGGAGCTCGAAGCCGACGAGCTCCGCGTGGAGGCCCCAGCAGGCCGGCGACACCCGAAGTGGCCGGTCCGGCTCCACGGCGCCGCGCCACGACGCAGGCGGGCGCGGGAAGCACCCGTGGCACGCGGCGTCGGGCGAGGGCCGGTCTGTCATCGCGACCGCAGTGTGCCGCATGGGCGATCGTTGCAGCCCCGCGCCACACAGCTGTCACTGGGCCTCCGGTAGCATGGCCGTCCCATGACCACACAGCCTGCGCCCGCCCAGGCGCCGCTCATCGCTGCCCGCGGGCTGACCAAGCGGTTCGGCAGCTTCACGGCCGTCGACGCCATCGACTTCGACGTCGCGCCCGGCGAGAGCTTCGGCTTCCTCGGCCCCAACGGCGCCGGCAAGACGAGCACGATGCGGATGATCGGCTGCATCTCGCCGGTCACCGAGGGCGAGCTGAGCATCCTGGGCCTGGACCCGTCGAGCGACGGGCCGCGCATCCGGGGCCAGCTCGGGGTCGTGCCGCAGGAGGACTCGCTCGACACGGACCTCTCGGTCATCGACAACCTGATCATCTACGGCCGCTACTTCGGCCTCTCGCGCGCGGAGTGCACCCGGCGCGCGCACGAGATGCTCGACTTCGCCCAGCTGACCGAGCGCGCCAACGACAGGGTGGAGCCGCTCTCGGGCGGCATGAAGCGGCGCCTCACGATCGCCCGCGCCCTGATCAACGAGCCCTCGATCCTGCTCCTGGACGAGCCCACCACCGGCCTCGACCCGCAGGCCCGGCACCTGCTCTGGGAGCGCCTGTACCGCCTCAAGCAGCGCGGCGTGACGCTCGTCCTGACGACCCACTACATGGACGAGGCGGAGCAGCTGTGTGATCGGCTGGTGGTCATGGACAAGGCCAAGATCGTGGCCGAGGGCTCGCCCCGCCAGTTGATCGAGCGCTACTCCAGTCGCGAGGTCACCGAGCTGCGATTCCCTGTGGGCGTCCAGGAGATGCTGGGCGATCGGCTGGCCGGCATCGGCGACCGGATCGACCTGCTGCCCGACCGCGTGCTGGTCTACACGAGCGACGGCGAGGGGGTCTCGAACGCGGTCCACGCCCGCGGCCTTGAGCCCGAGACCGTGCTGGTGCGCCGGAGCTCGCTCGAGGACGTGTTCCTGCGGCTGACGGGCCGCTCGCTGGTGGACTGAGCCGATGGCCCTCGCGTCGTCCGCCCCCGCCCCGACGCTCCCTGCCACGGGGGACCGCGTCCCGCGCCCGGATCCCGTGAACGCCTTCCGCGCCTCGTACGAGCACCAGACCCTGCTCTACCTGCGCAACTGGCGCGGCTCGCTGTTCAGCAACTTCGCGCAGCCGGTGCTGTTCCTGCTCGCGATGGGCGTGGGCCTGGGCGCGTACGTGGACAAGGGCGGCTCCAACGCCACGGGCGGGGTCCCGTACCTCCAGTTCCTCGCGCCCGCGCTGCTCGTCTCGTCGGTCATGCAGGGCGCCGCGGGGGAGGGGACCTTTCCGGTGCTCGCGGGCTTCCGCTGGACCCGCCGCTACCACGCCATGTACGCGACGCCCCTGACCCCGTACGCGATCGCCTTCGGCCAGCTCGCCTGGAACGCCACCCACGCGCTGATGGTCGGCACGATCTTCGCCGTCGTCATCGTGCTGTTCGGGGCCGCGGCCACGCCCGGCATCCTGTGGTCCGTGCCGATCGGCGTGCTCACCGGGATCGCGTTCTCGGCGCCCATCGCGGCCTACATGACCAGCCAGCGCGACACGACCGCGTGGAACAACATCTGGCGGTTCGGGATCACGCCGCTGTTCCTGTTCAGCGGCACGTTCTTCCCGATCGAGCGGCTGCCGGACGTCATCCGGCCGCTGGCGTGGCTGCTGCCGCTGTGGCACGGCGTGGACCTGGCCCGGGCGCTCGCGCTGGGCACGGCCGGGCAGGAGCCGCTGCTCCACCTCGCGCACCTGGCGGTCCTCGTCCTGGTGGCCGCGCTCGGCACGTGGGCGATGTTCGTCCGCTTCCGCCGGCAGCTGGAGAAGTAGCGGTGACCGCCCTGCCGGCCATTGGCCGCGTCTTCCCGACCCGCCTCGGGAGCCGCCGCGCCAGCCTGCTCATCGAGCGCAACCTGCTGGCCTACAAGTCCAGCTGGATGGTCCTGTTCTCGGGCTTCTTCGAGCCGCTGTTCTACCTGCTCTCGGTGGGTTTCGGCATCGGCGGCATGGTGGGCGACATCCCCGGGCCGGGCGGGCGGCCGATCCCGTACGCCCTGTTCGTGGCCCCGGCGCTGCTGGCCTCGTCGTCGATGAACGGCGCCATCACCGAGTGCACGTTCAACGTGTTCTTCAAGCTCAACTACCAGAAGACGTACGACGCGGTCCTCTCCACGCCGATGTCTCCGGGCGACGTGGCGCTGGGCGAGATCGGCTGGGCGATGATCCGCTCGACGCTCTACGGCGTGGGGTTCTTCGTCGTGATCGTCGTGCTGGGGCTGGTCCGCTCGCCGTGGGCGCTGCTGGCCGTTCCCGCCGCCACGCTGCTCTCGTTCGCGTTCTCGGCGGTGAGCATGGCGCTCACGACGTGGCTCCGCGGCTGGCAGGACTTCGACCTGATCTTCCTGTTCATCCTGCCGATGTTCCTGTTCAGCGGCACCTTCTACCCCATCAGCGCCTACCCGGAGGCCCTGCGCTTCTTCGTCACCCTCACGCCGCTCTACCAGGGCGTGGACCTGATCCGCGGGCTGGTGACCGGCGTGCTGGACCTGGGCTCCCTGCTGCACGTCGGGTACCTGGTCGCGATGGGGCTGATCGGGCTCACCGTGGTCGCGTTCCGGCTTGACCGGCTCCTGCGCAAGTAGGCTCTGGCCGCGGGATCGCACCCCGGTCATGAGTCAGGTGCGACTCATTTCCGCAGTACTGGAGCGTGGCCGAGGGCGTCAAGGTCCGGTCCTGACCGCGAGCCGTGCAGCGCAACGGCCGGACTGAGTCTGCCGCGACTCAGGCTGGCAGCGAGGATCGCCTGGGGGAGGCGAGCGCGGGACGGCGCCGTTCGTCCACCCCGGCTAGCATCCCGGCGTGCCCATCGCCGACCCCCGAGCGGCCGCCTCGGCGGCGCGCGACCTGCCCAGCCTCGACACGGTCATCTCGGACTGCTTCGCCTGCCCCCGCCTCGTGGCGTGGCGCGAGGAGCAGGCCCGCGTCAAGGTGGCCAGGTTCCGCGACGAGACCTACTGGGCGCGACCGGTCCCGGGCTTCGGCGATCCGGCGGCTCGGATCGTCCTCGTCGGCCTCGCCCCGGCGGCTCACGGCGGAAACCGCACCGGCCGCGTC
>JAJYMP010000556.1 GCA_021786915.1 Chloroflexota bacterium | reverse complement strand
GAAGGGCGGCGAGCGCCTCGTCCTCGCTCAGGCCGTCGGGGCTCTGCTCGCCGATCGAGATCCGCAGTCCCACCACGAAGCCGGGCCGCGTCGTCGCCCGGCATGCCGTCAGCGCCTCGCGCAGGAGCCGAAGCCGCCGGGCCTCGTCGCCGCCCCATCCGTCGGTCCGCAGGTTCGTTCGAGGGTTGAGGAACTGCGAGGGCAGGTACCCGTGCGACGCCACGACCTCCACGCCGTCGAGCCCCGCCGTCTGGAGCCGCAGCGCCGACGCCCCGAACCCCTCGAGGATCTCGCGGATGAGCGGCTCGGTCATCGCCCGCGGGATCACGTGGAACCGCTCGGTGGGGACCGGCGACGGCGCCCAGGCCACCGCCAGCGTGCCGCCCTCGGTGTCCATGATCTCGCGGCCGCCGTGGAACAGCTGGCCGAACACCGTCGCGCCGTGGCGGTGGATCGCCTCGGCAAGCGCGGTGAAGCCCGGGATCGTCGCGTCGGTGTCGGCAGTCAGCTCGGTCGAGGTGTAGCGCGCGGTCGGGTGGACGCCGGCGACCTGGATCACGATGAGGCCGGCCCCGCCGCGCGCCCGCGCCTCCTGGTACGCGATCAGGCGGTCAGTGACCAGCCCGCCGACGGCCATCACCGTGTCGTGCCCGGACGAGAGGATGCGGTTGCGGATCGTCGCCCCGCCGATCCTGATGGGCGAGAAGAGGTGCGGGAAGGCGGGTCTGGCGGCTGGCGTCTGCATGGCAGCAGGATGGCGCCTCCCGGCACCGCGGGACGGAGCCGGGTCGCCGCACGCAACGGGTCCGCGCGCGCACGCGATAAGGGGAGCAGGGGAGCACCCTGCTATCGTCAGTCCGCATGGATGCACGTCACGCGAGCCCGGCCCCGCTTGTGGCGCGCTGGCTCGGCCGGGTCGCCTACCGCGATGCCTGGGACCTCCAGAAGGCCCTGGCGGGCGCTCGCGCGGCAGACGAAGTCCCGGACCAGCTCCTGCTGCTCGAGCACCCGCCGGTCCTCACGCTCGGCCGCCAGGCGGACTACGCCCATGTGCTCGCGCCGGCCGCCATGCTCGAGGCCCGCGGCATCGAGGTGATCCGGGTCGAGCGCGGCGGCGAGGTGACGTACCACGGGCCCGGGCAGCTCGTCGCGTACCCCGTCGTCAGGCTCTCGGATCGCGGGCTCTACCTGCGCGAGTACGTCCGGGCGCTCGAGGCAGCGATGGCCGACACCTGCGCCGCCGAGGGCGTCCTCGCCGGGCGACGCGAGGGGCACCCGGGCTGCTGGCTCGACGCCGAGGGCCCGCTGCCGCGCAAGGTTGGGGCGTTGGGCGTCCGGGTCGAGCGCGGCGTCACGTACCACGGCATCGCGCTCAACGTGACCACCGACCTCGCCGACTTCGGCTTGATCGACCCCTGCGGCACGCCCGGCCTGCGCTCGACCTCGATCGCTGCCGAGTCGGGCCGCCGGGGCGACCCGCCCAGCACCGCGAGCGTCGAGGCCGCGGCGAGGGCCTTCGCGCCCGCGCTGGCCGGCCGGCTGGGCAGCGCGCTCGCCTGGGCCGACGATGACCCGTGGGCGGCCCTGGCGTCGGCGCCGGGTCGCGCCGCCGGGGGCGCCCGATGAGCCAGGGCCTGTTCGAGCTGCGCAAGGACGCGATCACCGGCTGGTGGGTGGCCACGGTCATCGACCGGACGTTCGCGCGCGAGCGCTTCGCGCAGGCGGCAGCTCCTGTGCTCGATCGAGGGGACTGCTTCAACTGCCGGATCCCGGCCGGCGACGGCATCCGCCTCCGCGTCCTGAAGGACTTCGCGTTCACGGTCGCGGGCACCGAGGACGAGGTGCGTGCCAAGAGCGGCAGCGTCGCCCAGGTCTCGCTCCTCGACGCCCGCGCCGCGGGCTCGTGGCGGACGGTCGTCGCGCCGCCGACCGAGCACCGCGCCCTCCACGCCGTGGGCAGCAGCACGATCGAGGAGCTGCTCGCGCGGTGCCGCGACGAGATCGTCGTGGCCCGGACCGCGGGGCTCACAAAGTACCTCCAGGTGCTCCAGAACTGGGGCGCGCAGGCCGGCGCCCGCACGAACCACCTGTGCTTCGACCTGTACGACCTGCCGCAGATCCCGCACCGCATCGCCGAGGAGCTGGGCGGCTCGGCACGGTTCCTGATCCGCGAGGGCGAGTGCCCGTACTGCCGGCTCGTGCGCGACGAGGTCCGCCGGCCGGAGCGCCTGCTCTACGCGGACGACCACGCGGTCGCCTTCGCGCCCTACGCCAGCCGCTCGCCGTTCGAGGTCTGGGTCGTCCCGCGCCGGCACGACGCGGACTTCGCCCGGGCCGACAATCGCGACGTCATCGCCACCGCGGAGGCGCTCCGCCAGGTTCTCGGCAAGCTGGCGGCCAGCCTCGACGGGCCGCCCTACAACCTGGTCCTCCACAGCGCGCCGCTGCGCGAGCAGGTGGACGCGACCTACCACTGGCACTGGGAGATCCACCCCCGACTCCGCGAGATCGCAGGCCTCGAACTGGGGACGGGCCTGCCCATCAACTCGGTGTCGCCGGAGGATGCGGTCGAGGAGTTGCGGGCCGGTCGCGTAGACGTCGGGCCACCGGAGCACCCACTGCGATGACCACGCGACGGGTCCGGCGTCACACGCCGGGGGGAGGCTCCGTCACAGGGCCTCGGGAGGGGCGAACCGCGGTCGGGCCGATACGGCCGCATCCCATGGAGCGAGCGTGGCCTTCGACCCGGTCCAAGTCGAGCGGCATGTCATGCCCGGCGGGCGTGCGATGAGCGCCTCCTGGGACCACGACGAGGCGTACCGCTTTGTCGAGGAGCTGTTCGCCAAGCACCAGAACGAGATCTACGCGTACCTCCTCCGGATGCTCCGCGACCCCGACCTGGCAGCAGACCTCACCCAGGACGCGTTCGTGAAGGCCTACAAGGCGTACGACGCGCTCGAGAAGCCCGAGAACGCCCGGGCCTGGCTGTACCAGATTGCGCACCGCGTCGCGCTCGACGACCTCCGCCGCCGGCGGATCGTCCGGTTCGTGCCGCTCGTGGGCGAGGCGCGCAACAGCGCCCCCTCGGCAGAGCACCTCGTGATGGACGCCCGCCTGTCGGGCGACCTGCAGCACGCGCTGGAGAAGATCCCCGAGCGCCAGCGGGCGGCCCTGCTGCTCGCCGAGCTCCACGACATGACCGGCCTCGAGCTCGCGGCCACGCTGGGCGTCTCGCATGTCGCCGCGCGGGCGCTGCTGACTCGAGCCCGCGAGAGTCTCCGGCAGGCGCTGGCCGCGGAGAAGGCCGCGGACGCCCAGCGCGAAGCCGAGCACGACGCCGCGCGGGGGAACGGCTCGTGAAGGGCCGCGAGCCGTTGATCGCCGAGGACCACCAGCGGGCACGCCAGCTGGCTGCCGCGCGAGTCGACGAGCTCCTGCCCCCGGGCGACGAGGCCTGGCTGGCGGAGCACCTCGAGGGGTGCGCCTCCTGTGCCGCGGTCGCGGCCGAATACGACGCCCAGCACGACCTCTTCGGCGCGCTGCGCGGGGCCACGCCGCAACCGCCCCGCGACCTGTGGGCCCGAACGGCAGCGGTCATCGATGCCGAGCGGCACCACGCGCGGTTCGGCCGCTGGCGCCGCCTGCGCGGCTCGCCCGGGCGGTCCACCCGCCTCCCGGTGGCCCCCGTGGTCGCGATGCTGGCCGTCGTGGTCATCGTCGGGGCCGGGCTGCTCAACAGCCGGTCCGCTGGCCCGGGCGGCACCGTTGCCGCCGCGACGCCCATCGCGATCAAGGGCGCCGCAGACCTCCAGGTGCTCTCCCTCGACAGTGCGGGGAACCTCCAGCTGCTCAGCCGCCGGGTGGACGAGGTCTGCCCCACTGGCGTCACGGAGTGCGGCGTCTCGCCCACGTTCGCCGTCACCGCCGTCAGCGCCTTCGGCTCGGCCACCGACCTCCTCGGCGCCATCTCGCCGTCAGGCCGCCAGATGGTGGTCGTCAGGCGCGACCCCGGCAGCCAGGGCGTGTACGTCGTCCCGGTCAAGCAGGCGGCCGCGAGCGCCACCACCACACCGTCAGCCGCGGAGACGGCGACGGCGACGGCGTCCCAGCCGTCGACGAGCCCGACCAGCACGAACGAGTCCCCGAGCGCGAGCGCGTCACCATCGCCATCCGCCAGCGCGGCCTCGGCCACGCCCGCCAGCCCGACGGCAGGCACCGCCTCGCCGAGCGCCTCACCCAGCACCTCCCCCGAGCCGTCGCCCACGGCCACGGGGTCGCCCACGACGTCGGGCGCGCCTGGCACGCCATCCGCCTCCCCCTCAGAGGGCCTCACGCCTCCGCCGTCGGACGGCTCCATCGCCGCCTCCCCCTCGGGCGGGAGCGGACCCGCTCTCTCGTCGGGCTCTCCGCCCCTGACGGCCGTCCCCTCCGTCGAGGTGTCGCCTGCGCCCGACACGGCGATCAAGATCGCGAGCGGGGTCACTGTGGTCGGCGCACCCGTCTACTCGCCCGACGGGAGCCGCCTGGCGTTCGCGGCGATGCCCTCGGACGGCTCGTCCGGACCGGACATCTACCTCTGGGCGATGGGGGACGCAGCGGCCCAGATGATCACGTCCGACCACGGCAGCTGGCTGGCCGGCTGGACCGACCAGGGCATCCTGATGAGCCGGGTCCACGACGGCGTGCCGACGACGTACAGGGTGGACCCCGCCACCGGACTGGCGACGGCGATCGGCGCGCCCGGGACCTGGCTCCCCTCGGTGTCGCCCACCGGGACGACCGCGGCCTGGTGGGCGGGGACCGTGAAACTGGCGGCCGACGGCGTGACGTGGGTCCCCGACCGGGGACAGCTGGTCCTGGGCGCGTGGCCGAGCACGGACGCGGCCCCCGCAGCTTCGCACGTCCTCGCCAGGGGCCCGCTCGGCGCCTGGCAGGTGCGCTGGGACGACACCGGGACCGTCGTGGCGGTCTGGGAGGACCAGGGCAACGGCCAGAGCGGCCGGCTGACCCTCTACGGGGTGGACGCGGCCACCGGGGCTCCCGACCTCGCGAACCCGATGCTCGACGCGACCCGCGCCAACCCGGACTTCTCGCTGCGGGCAGGACGCCTCGCCTGGACGACCCCCGACCAGAGCGGGCCGCAGACCGTCGAGGTGCTCGCCTGGTCGGGCAAGACGGTGTACCCGACGATGGAACTGCCCGCCGACGGGAGCGGTCCGGTCGTTCCCTGACCCGGTTCTGGGACGCTCGGCAGCGCCTCCTCCGCGGCGTCGCAGGGGGACCGCGGGTGCCGCCCGCCGGTGCGGCACCCTTGCGCTTTCCGGACGATGCGGTATTGTCCGCGGGTCATGCGACGCAGAGTGGTCGTCGCGGCGTCGGCGCTCATCGCTGCAGCCGCCCTGATCGGCCTGCCAGCGCCTGCGGGCTCGAAGGTCCCCTCGCCAGCCCGGGTGCTCCAGGCGACGACCTTCGTCCAGGTGCCCAGTCACGCGGGCGTCCCGGCATCGGAGCCGGCGGCGGTGCCTGACGCTGCGCTTCGCGCGGCCGGCTTCCTGGACGGCAGCGGCCGGCTCGTCGAGCCCGGCAGCGCCCCGGCAGCGCCCGCTGCGCGCCCGTCGGTGACCCAGCCCTCAGTGAGCGCGGTCAAGGCCTGGAAGCCGCCCCTGTACAAGCTCACGGGGTGGGCGACCTTCTATGACAACGGCACCACCGCGATGCGCCTGCCGCAGGGGACTGTCGTGCGTGTCTGCGGCGCCGGCGGCTGCGTCCTGCGGACAGTGACCGACTGGGGCCCACAGGATCCAGTTCGCGTCGTCGACCTCTACCGGCCGGACTTCTTCGCCATCTGCGGATGCGCGTCATGGTCTGGCACCACGTGGGTGACGGTCTCGGTCTACTGATCGCGATCGCCAGGCCCGGTGGCCCACGAGGTCCCGTCGAGCAGTCCTGACGACCTCCGGCGCCCGGCTCCGCGCCCCGGGCGCGCCGGAGCGCGCTAGACTGAACGGCGATTTCCGCGCCGGTCCCGTGAGGCCGGGTGGCCCCGTGAGGCCGGGAAGGAGGAGCGAGCCGCGTGCGACGCTACGGGTTGACCCGATGACGGGCCGCCGGATCATGACGGCGGAGGACATCCGCCGGGCGACCATCCGAATCTCTCACGAGATCGTGGAGAAGCACGCCGGCACCGACGCGCTGGCGCTGGTGGGCATCCAGCGCCGCGGGGTCCCGCTCGCGCGGCGCCTGGCGGCCGCGATCCGCGACAACGAGGGCGCGGACATCCCCGTGGGCGCGCTGGACATCACGTTCTACCGCGACGACCTCTCGCTCGTCGCGCAGCAGCCCATCGTCAAGGGCACCGACATCGCCTTCGACCTCAACGGCAAGACGATCGTGCTCGTGGACGACGTGCTCTACACCGGCCGGACGATCCGCGCCGCCATGGACGCGCTCATCGACTACGGGCGGCCCCAGGCGATCCGCCTCGCGGTGCTGGTGGACCGGGGCCACCGCGAGCTGCCGATCCGCGCCGACCACGTGGGCAAGAACGTGCCGACGTCGCGCGAGGAGGTCGTCAAGGTGATGCTCGAGGAGATCGACGGCGAGGACGCCGTGGAGATCGAGCGGCGCCCCGGCCTGGCTGCCCTCGGCGGGACGGCCGCATGAGCACCGGGTCGGACCGTCCGGAGGGGGCGATCGCGGCCCCGCCCGAGGCATCCGTCCACTGGACGCACCGCCACCTGCTCGACGTGGACGGGCTGACGCGGCCCGACATCGAGCTCGTCATGCGGACCGCCGACGAGATGCACGACGTGCTCGCGCGGCCCATCCCCAAGGTGCCGGCGCTGCGCGGCCTGGGCGTCACGATCCTGTTCTACGAGGCCTCCACCCGGACCCGCGTCTCGTTCGAGGTCGCGGCCAAGAACCTGTCGGCCGACGTGGTCAACATCGCGGCCGCCTCGTCGTCGGTGTCGAAGGGCGAGTCGCTGATCGACACCGTGCGCACGGTCGAGGCGCTGGGCGCGGACATGCTGGTGATGCGCCACAGCGTGTCGGGCGCGCCGTACCTCGCGGCAGACATCTTCTCGGGCTCGGTGCTCAACGGCGGCGACGGCTGGCACGCGCATCCCTCACAGGCGCTGCTGGACCTCTACACGCTGCGCTCGAGGCTGCCCGGCGGGTCGCTCGAGGGCCGCAAGGTGGTCATCCTGGGCGACGCGCTGCACTCCCGGGTCGCCCGGTCCAACGTGTGGACGCTGACGGCGATGGGCGCCGACCTCTGGATCTGCGGCCCGTCGACGCTCCTGCGCGGCTTCGAGGCGTGGGCGGCCCGGGGAGCGTCGGGACGGCGCTTCACCGTCACCTCCGACGTGGGCGCGGCGCTGCGCGACGCGGACGTCGTGATGGCGCTGCGCATCCAGAAGGAGCGCATGGCGTCGGGGCTGCTTCCCTCGCTGCGCGAGTACGCCGCGCGGTACGGCCTGACGAGCGAGCGGCTGCGGGCGGCCAGGCCGGACTCGATCGTGATGCACCCGGGGCCCATGAACGAAGGCGTGGAGATCGCCGCGGACGTGGCGGCGGGACCGCACTCGGTGGTGACCGACCAGGTCCACAACGGGGTGGCGGTCCGGATGGCGCTGCTGTACCTGCTGGCCGGGACGCGGCGGACGGAGGCGGGCGCGTGAGCGGGAGCGAGGGGCACGACACGACCGTCCGCGGCTGGGCCGTGGACCCGGCTGCCGGTCGCGAGGGCGCAGCCGAGATCGAGGTGTGCGGGGGGAAGCTGGAGCGGCTGACCTGGCTGAGCGGTGCCGACGCGGATGGCCTGACCCCAGGCGGCGTGCTCATCCTCCCGGGTCTGGTCGACTACCACGCGCACCTCCGCGAGCCCGGCAACGAGGACGCCGAGACGGTGGCGAGCGGGCTGGCCGCGGCCGCGCACGGCGGCTTCACGACGGTCGCCCTGATGCCCAACACCACCCCCACGCTCGACGAGCCGTCGGTGCTGGGCCGGGTTCGAGCTGCCGCCGCGGCGTCCGGCTCGCCCGTCACGGTCCTCGTGCACGGCGCCGTGACCGTCGGCCGCCAGGGCGAGACGCTGTCCGCGATGGGCGAGCTGGCCGATGCGGGCGTGGTCGGGTTCTCCGACGACGGGGCTTCCGTCCGCTCAGCGACGATCCTGCGCAACGCCCTCGCCTATGCGAGCGCCTTGGGCCTGCCGATCGTGGACCACCCGGAGGACCTCGCCCTGACCGAGGGCGCGGAGGCGTCGGAGGGCTACGTGGCGACGGTGCTGGGCCTCAAGGGCTGGCCGGTGGCGGGGGAGGCGGGCTCGGTGGCGCGCTCGATCGCGGTCCTCGCCGACGTGGTCCGCGACGTGCCGGGCGCCCGCCTGCACCTGACGCACCTGTCCACCGCGGCATCGCTCGACCACGTCCGGGCCGCGAAGGCAGCCGGGCTCCCGGTCACGTGCGACGTCACGCCGCACCACCTCGCGCTCACCGACGAGTGGATCGCGGGAGCCCGGCGCTGGGCCTGGGAGGCGCTCGACGGGGACGGCAGAGCGCGCGATCCCTGGGCGGACGGCGCGCTCGTCGCCGGGCCCTACGACACGTCGCTTCGCGTGAACCCGCCGCTGCGCTCCGCGGAGGACGCGGCCGCCTGCCGCGCGGCGCTCCGCGACGGCACCGCTGACGCCATCGCGACCGACCACGCGCCGCACACCGAGGTGGACAAGCACGTCGAGTTCGGCTGGGCCGTCAACGGGATCAGCGGGATCGAGACGGCGCTCTCGGCGGTGCTCGCGGCGGTGGGGGCTGGGGAGCTGCCGCTGGCGGCTGCCGTGGCGCTGCTGACGACGGGGCCCGCGAGGCTGCTCGGCGCGCGCGGCGGCGTGGCCCCCGGGCTGCGCGCGGGCGAGCCGGCCAACCTCGTGGTGGTTGACGCGGGCGCCGCCTGGACGGTGGACGCGGCCTCGCTCGCCTCCAAGGGCAAGAACACGCCCCTGCTCGGGCGGGCGCTACCGGGCGTCGTCCGGCTCGTCCTCTCCAATGGCCGCGTCGCGTACGCAGGCGGCTGAACGGGGGCTCCGGTGTCGATCCGACGGGTCATGGGCTGGGTGGTGATCGTGGCTGCGATCTGCGTGTTCGGGTACGTCG
>JAJYMP010000314.1 GCA_021786915.1 Chloroflexota bacterium | reverse complement strand
TGCTCCAGCACCACGGACTGGCCAGGGCCCTGGGCACGAGCGGCGGGTGATCAGCTCGTGACCATCCGCTACCCCTGGCTGCTGTTCGACGCCGACGACACCCTGTTCGACTACGGGCGCGCCGAGAACGAGGCCGTCCGCGGCGCCTTCGAGGCGCAGGGCGTGGCGTTCGACGATCGCTGGCTTGCCGCGTACCGCGTGGTGAACGCGCGAGCCTGGCGGGCCCTGGAGCAGGGGAGGGTCACGCCCGCTCGGCTCCGGGTGGTGCGGTTCGAGGAGCTGTTCGCCGAGCTGGGCCTCGCGCTGGACCCGGTCGCGTTCAGCGCGGTCTACCTCGGGCAGCTGGCGATGCAGGCGCACCTCACGGACGGGGCCCTCGCGGTGGTCGAGTCGCTGCGTGCGGATCACCGCGTCGCGATCATCACCAACGGGCTGTCGGACGTGCAGCGGCCACGCATCGCCCGCTCGCCGCTGGCCGGGGTGGTCGAGCACCTGGTCATCTCGGAGGAGGTCGGCGCCGCCAAGCCCGATCCTGCCATCTTCGCGGCGGCGCTCGAGCGGATGGGCGGGCCCGACCGGAGCGACGTCCTCATGATCGGCGACAGCCTGAGCTCCGACATCGCGGGCGGCGTGGCCGCGGGGCTGGACACCTGCTGGTTCAACCCGCGGGCTCATGGGCGCGGCGACGCTCCGGCTCCCACCCACGAGATCCGCCGCCTCGAGGAGCTGCCGGCGCTGCTGGGGCACTGACGGCGCGATCGGGGCGGCGTGACACCGGAAGGAGTGCCGACATGGCGGACGAGGCGCTGCCCGCCACGATGGGCGCCGGATCCAGTCGTGCTGCCGATGCGGTACAACGCGCCGACCGTTGAGCGGGCGCCGGAGAGACAGCGCTCCTGAGCCGGTACCCTTGCATCCCATGCCCGCTGAGTTCATCTACACGACCTATCGCCTCGGCCGCCACTACCCGCCCGACAAGACGGTGCTCGAGGACATCTCGATCTCGTTCTACCCCGGCGCCAAGATCGGCGTCATCGGGCCGAACGGCGCCGGCAAGTCGAGCCTGCTGCGGATCATGGCCGGGCTCGACGACGGGTTCACGGGCGAGGCGCGCCTGACGCCCGGCTTCACGGTGGGCTACCTCGAGCAGGAGCCGAAGCTCGACCCGGCCAAGGACGTCAAGGGCAACGTGCTCGACGGCGTGCGCGAGGTCCAGGCGCTCATCGAGCAGTACAACGCCGTGATGGCCAAGTGGTCGGAGCCCGACGCGGACTACGAGGCGGTTGGTGCCGAGCAGGCGGCGCTCGAGGACAAGATCGCGGCGGCCGACGCGTGGAACCTCGAGCGCAACGTGGACATCGCGATGGACGCGCTCCGCTGCCCTCCGGATGGCGCGGACGTGACGACGCTCTCGGGCGGCGAGAGGCGGCGCGTGGCGCTCGCGCGGCTGCTGATGCGCCACCCGGACCTGCTGCTGCTCGACGAGCCCAGCAACCACCTCGACGCCGAGTCGGTCGACTGGCTGGAGCGGTTCCTCCAGGAGTACAGCGGCACCGTGGTCGCGATCACCCACGACCGCTACTTCCTCGACAACGTCGCCCAGTGGATCCTCGAGCTCGACCGCGGGCGCGGCATCCCCTTCGCCGGGAACTACTCGGGCTGGCTGGAGCAGAAGCTCGCGCGCATGGCCACCGAGCAGAAGCAGGCCGACGCCAAGCAGCGGACGCTTGCCCGCGAGCTCGAGTGGGTGCGCATGTCGCCCCGGGCGCGCCAGTCCAAGGGCAAGGCCCGCCTGTCCTCCTACGAGCAGCTGCTGGCCGAGGCCAACGACGAGAAGGTGGTCGCGCGCGAGCTCGAGATCGCCATCCCGCCCGGCCCGCGCCTGGGCGACCAGGTGATCGAAGTCAAGGGCCTGCGCAAGGGGTTCGGCGACCGGCTCCTGATCGAGGACCTCACGTTCAGCCTGCCGCGCTCCGGGATCGTCGGGATCATCGGCCCCAACGGCGCCGGCAAGACGACGCTGTTCCGGATGGTGATGGGCCAGGAGGCGCCCGACGCGGGGTCGATCACCATCGGCGACACCGTCCGGCTCTCGTACGTGGACCAGGCTCGCGACGAGCTCGACCCGGACAAGACCGTGTTCGCGGAGATCACCCACGGCGTCGAGGTGGTCCGCGCCGGCGCGCGCGAAGTGCCGGCCCGCGCGTACGTCTCCTCGTTCAACTTCCGGGGCACCGACCAGCAGAAGCTCGTGGGCACCCTGTCGGGCGGGGAGCGCAATCGCGTCCACCTCGCGAAGCTGCTCCAGACCAACGGCAACGTGCTGCTCCTCGACGAGCCCACCAACGACCTCGACGTGGACACGCTGCGCGCGCTCGAGGCCGGGCTCGAGTCGTTCCCGGGGTGCGCCGTGGTCATCAGCCACGACCGCTGGTTCCTCGACCGGATCGCGACCCACGTCCTCGCCTTCGAGGGCGACAGCCAGGTCCGCTTCTTCGAGGGCAACGTGAGCGACTACGAGGCGTTCCGCCACAAGGAGCTCGGCGCCGCGGCGGACCAGCCGCACCGCATCCGCTACAAGCGCCTGGCCGGCTGACCTCAGTGCCCGCCCACGGGAGTCCGCCCGTCGACACCCTGCCGCCGTGCAGCCTGCTCTTCCGGCCCGGTGACCCGGCCCCAGTCGCCGGCATGCCCGCGTGGCGAAGTCGATGGCGAGGGCAGCCCGCGCACGATGGCCGACGGGGTCTGAGCGGGCCGACAACGGGGCGGTGCGGGGGCGCAACGCGGAATACGAACGATGCCATCGACACACCTTGACGACGTCACTAGCATGACGCCCAACCGCGTCCCGCCCGGGACGCCTGTGCTGCGCAAGTCGGGAGAGAACGTCCGTGCGACGCGTCGCGTCCGTAGCTGTCGGTTCCCTGTTCGCCCTGACCCTGGCGGTGCCCGCCGTCGCCGCCAGCCCCCGAGAGATGTACGCGCACCCGGACTTCCACGCGAAGCCCAACCCGTCAATCTCGCCGACCGGCCTCTCGCCGAAGAGCATCTACACCGCCTACAACTACACGGTGTCGCCCACGTCCGGCACCGGCAAGACGATCGCGATCGTGGACGCCTACGACGACCCGAGCGCCGCGAATGACCTCGGCGTGTTCAGCAGCCAGTTCGGGCTGCCGCCCTGCACGACGGCCAACGGCTGCTTCCAGAAGGTCAACCAGACTGGCGGCACCCGCTATCCGCGCGCGAACAGCGGCTGGGCCCTCGAGATCTCGCTCGACGTCCAGTGGGCCCACGCCATGGCGCCCGGCGCGAAGATCCTGCTCGTCGAAGCGTCGTCGAACAGCTTCACCAACCTCATGGCGGCCGAGGACTACGCCAAGTCCCACGCCCAGTACGTGTCCAACAGCTGGGGCGGCAGCGAGTCGAGCGGGGAGGCCGCCTACGACAGCCACTTCGTCCAGAGCGGCGTGAGCTTCTTCGTCTCGGCCGGTGACTCCGGGCTGCCGGCGCAGTACCCGTCCTCGTCGCCCAACGTGATCAGCGTCGGCGGCACGCTCCTCTCGAACATCGGCCAGCCCACATTCAGCGAGACCGGCTGGTCGAGCGGCGGCGGCGGCTGCTCCGCCTACGAGGCCGCGACGGCGGCGCAGGCCGCGTTCGCCGGCTACGCCCAGGTCAATTGCGCGGGCAGGCGGGCCACCCCGGACGTGTCCCTCGATGCGGACCCGGCGAGCGGCGTGTCTGTGTACGACTCCACCTCCTACAACGGCCAGAAGGGCTGGTTCACCGTGGGCGGCACGAGCGTCTCCTCGCCGACGACCGCCGGCCGCGCGGCGGACAGCGGCGCCGTGGTCAGCTCGGCCTACGTCTACGGCTCGAACATCACGTTCCGCGACATCACCTCGGGCAACAACGGCGCGCCCTGCCTGGTCGGGTACGACCTGTGCACCGGCCGGGGGAGCTGGATCGACTGACCCTCGGGGCAACCCCGATCCATCGAGCCGAAGGGACCCGGTCGCGAGGCCGGGTCCCCGGCTGCCTGGCTGGCGGCGGCATCCTCCAGCCCGGGACGCCTCAACCGGCCGTCAGCGCGAGGGCGATCTCCCGGGCGTAGGCGCGGATCCGCTCCCAGTCGCGGAAGTCGCCCACCTGGTGCGTGCGGAGGATCTGTTCGTCCACGTCCGGCACCGTCGGGTCCAGCAGCCCGCCGAACGTGTGGTGCGCGCGGAAGGGGATGTCGGCCATGATCGCGAGGACGTTGTCGGCGGGCGGCAGGTCCCTCGCCGCGAGGTGGCGGTCGAGGGGGCCGCTGCTCCACAGCCAGACGGGCATCGTGCGCAGCGCCTCACGTCCCCGGTTCACGAACCGGTTGGCCTCCCGCTGCCAGTGGGCGGCGTAGAGGGCGCTGCCGAGGACCACCGCGTCATAGGGCGCGAGGTCGCGGGCCTCGCGGGCGGGCAGGGTCGTCACCTCGAGACCGGCGTCGCGCAGGACTGCGGCGATCGCCTCCGCGACCTGCGCATTCGATCCCATCTTCGTGGCGAAGGCGACGAGCACGCGCGGGGCCATGGGTTCGCGTCCCTCTTCCGCGCCGTCGCGGGGGCGGCGACGAGCGCCGCTAATCTTGCCCCAACTCGGCGCCGTGCGGGGCCCGACCGTCTAGGATCCACGGTGCGCGGTTTCGCGCACGAGTTGCAGCGCACCGTCGCCCGGGAGCCCATGCGATGACGGACGTGCCTGATCGAAGCCTCGCCCAGTCGGGAGCGGTCGCGGGCGTGTCCGCGCCGGCACGGCTCCGCGCCTGGCTCGTGGACGCGCCCGGCTACCCGGCCGATGCCGCCGACCTGCGCACGGTGGAGTTCCTGGGGCTGCGGATGCCCAGGCGCGCAACGGCCGCGATGATCTTCGTGGCTCTGCTCCTGCTGCTCGACTACCACGGGCGCGTCACGGACGTCGTCGCCTGGGCCACGGGCTGGTCCACCACCAGCGACGCCGACTTCAAGCGGATCCAGGGCGTGGGCAGGCTGCTGCTCCTCGGCGGTGTCCCGCTGCTGGTCGTCCTGCTCGGTTTCCGCGACCGGCCCAGCCGGTACGGCCTCCGGCTGGGCGACTGGCGCGTCGGGCTCGCGATCATCCTGGGCGGGATCGCGGTGATGACGCCCGTCGCGTTCGCCCTCGCGCACGTGCCCGCGTTCGCCGCCTACTACGCCCCGCAGGCGGCCCCGTCGCCCCAGGTCTTCCTGACCACGGCGCTCGATGTGCTGCCGGCCGAGTTCTTCTTCCGCGGCTTCCTGCTGTTCGCGCTCCTCCGCGCCGTGGGGCCGATCGCGGTCGTGGTCGCCACGCTGCCGTTCGCCTTCTCTCACCTGGGCAAGCCCGAGCTCGAGACGATGTCCACGCTGGGCGGCGGGTTCCTGTACGGCTGGCTCGACTGGCGGACCGGATCGGTCCTGTGGAGCGGCCTGGCCCACACGTGCATCCTGGGCTCCATGGTGCTGGCGTCGGCCGCCGTGGGGGTGCCGGTGCACTGAGTCGGCCTGGGGAGGGGGGCGGCGCTGGCCGCGTCCACGGGAGGCCGACGACAGGGACCGGGACAGGGACCGGCCCCGGCGCCAGCCCGGGTATCCTCGTTCGATGGCCCACCCCGTTCCCCCCGACATCCGCGCCCTCGCCGACGAGCGCTCCCGGGCCCGACGAGCCCACGACTGGGCGACCGCCGACCGCCTCAAGGCAGCGCTCGAGGCCGCCGGCTGGAACGTGGTCGACGCGGCCAGCCTGTACACGCTCGAGCGGCGCCCGGAGGCGGTGGTCGAGGTGGACGGCGAGGTCCGCTTCGGCGCCAGCGAGGCCGTCCCGTCGCGACTCGACGAGGACTCCAGCTCGGCGGCCACGGTCGTGCTGGTCGCCGACGATGCCGCGGGCGTGCTGGCGCGCTCCGTCGCGGCCGTGATGGCGCACTCGGCCGGCGTGCAGGTGGTGGTCGTCGCCAACCAGCCGTCCTCGGCCGTCGCGACGGAGATCGCGGGCCTCCCAGATGGGGTCGAGGTGGTCCGGCTGGCCTCGCGCATGGGCGCGGCGGCCGCCAACAACGCAGGGGTCCGACGGGCGGCGGGAGGGGTTGTCGTGCTGATGAGCCCCCGCCTCGAGGCGCAGGGCGATCTCGTCGGCGCCCTGGCCGCGAAGCTCGACGATCCGGCGGTCGCGGTCGCGGGCATCGAGGGCCGCACGACCACGGACCTCGTGCACTTCACGGCCACCCCCTCGGGCGTGACCGTTGCCGACACCGTGAGCCTGCGGGCGATGGCGTTCCGGCGGGCGGACTACATCGCCCGGGGCCCGCTGGACGACCACTTCACGCTGGACGCGCCCCTCGAAGCCTGGTGGGGATTCGTCCTGCGCGACGTGCCCGAGGATGCGGACGTCGAGGCGGCTCCCAGGCGGGCGGTGGTGCTGGCGCTGCCGTTCGGCATCCTGGGCGAGGAGCCGCCCCCGCCGGACGAGCGCCTGGCGAAGAAGCAGCGTTACCGGTTCCTCAAGTGGTTCGCCGGCCGGCGCGACCTCCTGGTGGGCGCGCCCGGGGTCGATGGGGTCCGCGAAATTCCCTGACAGGCGCCCTAACGAAACGACCGGCGGCTCGTTCCACGGATAGAGGCCTCGCAGACAGCATCGTTCCCCCGGCGGTGTGGCACGGCGAGGCCTCATACTCTGCCCGCGACCCGACCCCCGAGGCGGACGTCGGCTCCGGCCTATACTCCGGCCGTGCGTCGCTGGGTCTGCATCGTGTTCATGCTCGCCGGGTTCTCCGGTGGTGACTACGCGTGGACGGCACGCCCGCGCGCAGTCGTTCCGATGGTTCGCGTGCTGGACCCTCGGCGGCCCGAGCCGGGACTGCCGGAGGTGGCGTGGTGGAACCTGGTCTGACCGGGCCCGACCGCCCGGCGGCGTCCCCGCTGCCGGGCGACCTCATGCGGGGCCGGCCCGACTGGCCCGACGGTGGAGCGAGCACCCCAGGTCCGCGCTGGCGCCGCGCGATGCTCGCGCTCGTGGCGCTGGTCACCGCCGCTGCCCTCGTCGTCCACCTGCTCCCCACGCCGCTCGGGACGACGCCCGACCGCACGTCGGCGGCCTCCACCGACAGCATCACCGTTCTCGCGGGGAGGCCGTCATCGATCGACCCCGCCCATGCCGGGGACCTCGGCAGCGCGCAGTACATCTGCCAGCTGTTCGAGACGCTGACCGCTGTCGACCCGTCGCTCCAGATCCGCCCGGCGCTGGCGTCCTCGTGGCAGGTCAGCGACAACGGCACGAAGGTCGTCTTCACCCTGCGCGACGGACTCGAGTTCAGCGACGGCTCGCCGCTCACGGCGTCCGACGTCGTCCACAGCTGGCGGCGCCTGTTCGTCCCGGGCAACCCGTCGCTGCTGGCCTCCCTGATGGCCGACGTCAAGGGCGCCCGCGAACTGCTCTCGGGCCAGTCCACCGACACGAGCACGCTCGGCGTGAGCGCGCCCGACCCGAAGACCGTCGTCGTGGACATGGTCCAGGGCGGAGGCAACCTGCCCGCCATCGTGTCCAGCTCGCCGTTCGCGGTGGTGCCCTCGTCCGTCGGTGACGGCGAGTTCCAGGCAGCCCCGGGGACAATGGTCGGCAGCGGAGCGTACACGCTCGCCTCGGTCTCGTCGGACGCGTGGACACTGCAGGCGAACCAGCACTACTGGGCGGGCAAGCCCGCGATCGACACAGTGAAGATGCTGGTCACCCTCAACGGCCAGTCGCCGGTCGACGCGTTCTCCGCGGGGACCGTGGACATCGCGCCCGTCTCGTTCACGGACGCCACGTGGCTCGCCTACGACCGCCAGCTCGGGCCGTCCCTGCGCGAGGACCCGGACCTCTCGGTCAGCTACTACGGCTTCGAGACCCGGAGGGGTCCCTTCGCAGACGTGCGGCTCCGGCAGGCGTTCGCGATGGCGATCGACTGGCGGCGCCTCGCCGCCCTCGACGACCCGATCGCGAGCAAGCCCGCGACCGGCATGGTCCCGGCTGGGATGCCCGGCGCGCCCCAGGGCGCCTACCTGCCGCCGTTCGACGTCGCCAAGGCCAAGCAGCTGCTGGCCTCCGCCGGCTACCCCAATGGCCAGGGCCTGCCGTCGATCACGTTCATCGGCGGGGGAGGCGGCAGCCACGACGGCCAGATCGTGGCCATGCTCAAGGCCAACCTCGGCGTCAGCGTCCAGTACGAGAGCATGGGCTTCAACCCGTACCTCGAGCGCCTCGCGACCGACCCGCCCGACATCTGGAGCCAGTCGTGGGTGGCCGACTACCCCAACCCCAACGACTTCCTCGGCGTGCTGCTGGGCACCGGGTCCACCGCCAACCAGGGCGGCTGGTCGAACCCCCAGTTCGACGCGGCGGTCGGGCAGGCGAGCTCGGCCGGCGACGCGGCGACCGCGCTCGCTGGCTACACCAAGGCCCTGCAGATCGTGCAGGACCAGGTCCCGGTGGTGCCCGTCTCGTACGGGCGCTCGTGGTCCCTGGTTCGCGATGGCGTGCTGGGCGCGGCGCAGAACGGCACCGGGATCCTCCGGCTGGCGGGGCTGGCGTGGAGCGGGCAGTGATCAGCCTCGGGCGGGCGCGCCTGGGCAGGCTGCTGCTCGCGCTCGCCACGTCGCTCGCGCTCCTCGTCCCTGCCGCGCCGGTGCAGGCCGCGACGTTCACCTTCAGCGACCCGCAGACGAGCGGCACGTTCAACCAGGGCATCGACTTCTCGATCAGGCTCGCGGCCACCGAGGCCCCGTCCCGCGTCGAGCTCCAGATCACATACCCGGCCGCGACCGGCCCGTTCGTCGTGCCGCTGACCAACCCCGTGGCCGCGGGCGCCTCGACCCTGCACTACACGCTCGACACGTCGGGCAGCGGCCACCTCATGCCGAACACGCCGATCAGCTCGTCGTGGGTCGCGTACCCGCAGGGGGGCGGCGACCCGGTGCGCAGTCAGCCCACCAGCTACCGCTACCTGGACGCCACCCAGCAGTGGCAGACCCTGCGCGACGGCATCGTGACCGTGCACTGGACCCAGGGGGCGCCGTCGTTCGCGCAGAAGGCGGCCGAGGTCGCCGTCAAGGCCATCACGACCGACGCGACGCTGCTCGGGATCAACGAGATCACGCCGGTGGACTTCTTCATCTACGCCGACGATGCGAGCTTCCGTGCGGCGCTGGGCCCGGGCGCGCGCGAGAACGTGGGCGGCGAGGCGGTGACCGAGATCCGCACGCTG
>JAJYMP010000581.1 GCA_021786915.1 Chloroflexota bacterium | reverse complement strand
TGCTGATGTAGGTCGTCTTGCTGTTCACGCGGGCAGGACCCCCGAGGCGCGGCACCGGCGCTTGCACGCCGCCGCTCGGTCGGCTTTGAACAAAAGAACCCCGAGGCGCAGAAGGCGCCGCGGAGGTTCACGGATCGCGCGGAATGGTATCGGCGAGGGGCCGTTCCGTCAAAGGCATTGGCCCCTCTGGAACCCCGTGCGAGCGGTTGCAAGGCCGGCGTTGCGATCACTGCGGCCAACGCGCGGCCAACGTCACGGTTGGGGATCCGGTGCCACTCCGTCGCCCGGACCAGCGAGACGACGGCCGATCCCCGGGGCTGCGCTTGCCTGCGGCACCTTGCCGGTCCCCGCTCCGCGGCCCGGGCCCCCCACGCTGTCGCGCCTCATCTACGGGTGAGACCGGTATTAGCGACGGGATCGGCCGCCAGACGGGCCGAATTCGCACCATGCACGGGTGGGAACCGCAGGTGATCGTGTGCGGGGTTGGCAGACGCGTCATCCACCGCTGCCACCCGTAGATGATCCGAACCTGGCGTGGACGAATGCGCCGCGAGCAGGAGCGCTACTCGGCCGGCTCGGCCAGTTGCTCCAGGCGCCGCCTGATCCGGGCGAGGCCGCTGCGGTCCGCGAACGCCACGAACACGGTGTCGTCGCCCGCGATCGACCCCACCACCTCCGGCCAGCGCGCCCGGTCGAGCGCGGCCGCCAGCGGGTGCGCGGACCCGGGCAGCGTGCGCAGGACCAGCATCGTCCCTGCCTCGCGGATCTCGACCGGCATGTCGTGGAGCAGCAGCTTGACGCGCTCCTCGCCCGAGGCGTCTGCCTCGCGCAGGCGCGGCGTGAGCGCGTAGGCCTGCGTGCCGCCGCGGCCCGCCTTGACCAGGCCCAGCTCCGCCACGTCGCGGCTGATGGTCGCCTGGGTCGTGCGGAACCCGCGCTCGCGCAGCGCCGACGCCAGCTCCTGCTGTGTCCGGATCGGCCGCTGCTCCACCAGGTCGCGGATGGCCCGCTGCCGGAGCTGCTTCATGACCTCCATGTGGTCTCCTGCCCGCTCAGCGGGTGAGGAACACCGCCAGGACGAGCGCCGCCAGGGCGAGGCGGTAGGCGACGAACACGTTGTACGAGCGGCTGCGGACGTAGCGCAGCAGCGCCGAGATGGCGATCACACCGGAGACGAACGCGGCCAGGATGCCCACCAGCAGCGGTCCCGCCTCGGTGAGCACCTCGCCGCCCTTGATGAGCTTGATCGCCTCGAACAGCACGGCACCCGCGGTCACGGGCGTCGCCATGAGGAAGCTGTACCGCGCCGCATCCTGCCGGTCGAGCCCGGCGAACATGCTCGCCGCGATCGAGATCCCCGATCGGCTCACGCCCGGGAGGAGCGCCGCCGCCTGGGCCAGGCCGATCCCCAGGGCAGCGGGCATCGTGAGCTTCGAGAGGGGAAGGTGCCCCGTCGCCCAGCGGTCGGCCAGCCACAGGATCCCGCCCGCGACGACCAGCAGGACCGCCACGATGGTCGGCTCGCGGATCGCCTTCCCGATCGGGTCGTTGAGCAGCACGCCGAGGATCCCGGCCGGGATCGTGGAGATGACGAGCAGCCAGGCGAGACGGCGGTCCTGGTCGCCCCGGAACGAGCGGTCGCGGATTGCGGCCAGGCCGGCCGGGATCAGCCGGATCCAGTCGTCGCGGAAGTACAGCAGCAGGGCCGCCAGGGTGCCCGCGTGGAGCGCCACCGTGAACGGGAGCGTGTCGATGAACCCGCTCCACCCGAACAGCCACGGGACGATGATCAGATGACCCGACGACGAGATCGGCAGGAACTCGGTGAGCCCCTGGACGATCCCCAGGACGAGGGCCTGAAGCAGTTGATCCATGGAACAGCCTCGGGCGGCCGACGCGAACGCCGGCCGCCCGATAAGACCTCAGCTAACGGATGAAGAGGGGGGCAAGGACCAGGGTGATGGTGGCCAGGAGCTTCACGAGGACGTGGAGCGACGGGCCGGCGGTGTCCTTGAACGGGTCGCCGACGGTGTCGCCGACGACGGCCGCCGCGTGGGCCTCGCTGCCCTTGCCGAGCACGTTGCCCTGGTCGTCGGTCAGGTGCCCCGACTCGATGTACTTCTTGGCGTTGTCCCACGCCCCGCCGCCGTTGTTGAGGACGGTGGCGAGCAGGACGCCCGCGATCGTGCCGACCATCAGCATGCCCGCGATGGCCTGGTAGCCGAGCAGGAGGCCGACCACGATCGGCGCGAGGACGGCCACGAGGCCGGGCGCGACCATCTCGCGCAGGGCGGCGCGGGTGGTGATGTCCACGACCCGGGCGTAGTCCGGGCGCCCGGTGTAGTCCATGATCCCGGGGATCTCGCGGAACTGGCGGCGGACCTCGACGATGATCGACTGGGCCGTCTTGCCCACGGCGCGGATGGCGAGGCTGCTGAAGAAGTAGGCGAGCATGGCGCCCAGCAGGGCGGCGACGAAGACGCCGACGTCGGCCAGGTTGACCGAGGTCAGGAGCTGGCTGCCGGTCTTGCCCTGGTTGGTCAGGATCAGGTTGACCTTGTCGATGTAGGCGGAGAACAGCAGGAACGCGGCCAGCGAGGCGGACGCGATCGCGTAGCCCTTGGTGAGCGCCTTGGTCGTGTTGCCCACAGCATCGAGGCGGTCGGTGATCTCGCGGGCGCCGGCCTCGGCGCGGGAGAACTCGGCCACGCCGCCGGCGTTGTCCGTGATCGGCCCGAAGGTGTCCATGGCCAGGATGTAGGCGCAGGTCATCAGCATGCCCATGGTGGCCACGGCGGTGCCGAAGATGCCGCCGACGTTCTTGCCGTCCACGCTGAGCAGGTTGGCCTGCTGGCCGAGCCAGTGCGAGGCGAGGAGCGCGATGCCGATGGTGATCGCCGTGACGGCCGTGGTCTCGAAGCCGACGGCGGTGCCGCTGATGATGTTGGTCGCCGGGCCGGTCTTGGACGCCTCGGCGATCTCGCGCACCGGGCGGAACGAGCCTGCCGTGTAGAACTGGGTGATGTAGACGAACGCGACGCTGGTCGCGATGCCGACGACGCCGGCCAGGAAGAACCAGATCCAGGCCGCGATGCCATTGGAGCCGGTCGCCGTGCCGGTGTTCATCATGATGTTCGTCGTGATGGCCAGCCCCACCACGGACAGGATCGCGGTGACCCAGTACCCGCGGTTCAGGATGTTCATCGGGTTCTCGGTCTCGTTGCCGCGGACGAAGAACATCGCGACCATGGTGGCGAGGAGGCCGAAGGCGCGGACGACGAGCGGGAAGAAGATCCAGTTCTCGGGGTTCGACCAGCCTGCGGACACGGCGATGGTGTAGGCCGCCACGCCCAGGATCATGGCGCCGATGTTCTCGGCGGCGGTCGACTCGAACAGGTCGGCACCACGGCCGGCGCAGTCGCCGACGTTGTCGCCAACAAGGTCCGCGATCACGCCCGCGTTCCGGGGGTCGTCCTCGGGAATGCCCTTCTCGACCTTGCCGACGAGGTCGGAGCCCACGTCGGCGGCCTTGGTGTAGATGCCGCCGCCAAGCTGGGCGAACAGGGCCACGAAGCTGGCGCCGAAGCCGAAGCCGACGATGACGAACGGGGCCTGCGCGATGCCGACCTGGTCGGGCATCAGCAGCTGGTAGAGCGTGAAGATGCCCCACACGCCGAGCAGCGAGAGGGCGACCACGAGGAAGCCCGACACGGCGCCGCCGCGCATTGCGACCTGGACGGCCTCGACGAGGCTGCGGCGGGCCGCGGCCGCGGTGCGGACGTTGGACCGCACGCTGATGGACATGCCGATGATTCCCGAGAGCATCGAGCAGCCCGCGCCCACGAGGAACGCGAACCCGGTCATGACGCCGATCTTGACCCCGGCGAGGGCCGGGACGTCGGCCACGGACGCGTTCTCGACGAGGCCGATCACCACGCCGATGATCACCGCCGCGACCAGGGCGAGCATGGCGATCGTCGTGTACTGGCGCTTGATGAAGGCGTCAGCGCCCTCGCGGATCATGGCGCCCACGTCCTGCATGGCCTGGGGGCCATTGTCGCGGGAGAGGACATCGCGCGCCAAGTAGAACGCGAACAGAACCGCCAGGATGCCCGCGATCGGGACGATCCAATGTAGTTCGCTGGCCATCGGGTTTCGCAGAGCCTCCTACCCACGTGCTGCGGGACGTCGTCGTTCGTGCGGCTCGCCTCGGCTACCTGCCCTGTCCGGGACGGGAGGGGCTCGCCGGTTCAGCGAGGGCGGTCGGGCGGGGGCTCGGAACACAGAGGAGCCCGCTCGCCAAACGTGCGGAGTGTATGCGTGCATCTGCGCACGGGTCAAACTCCATGCGGCCCGGAGCGCATTGGTTGCACCCGGCCGGGCGGCCCATGCATGCGGGCCCGCGAAACGTGCTCGGCAGGCCCCTCGGCCCTACCAGCCGTCAGCGGCGGGCTGGCCTGTACACTCCGCTCCGTGGACAGACGCTCCAGCTTCGGGTGTCTCGTCGAAGTCGTCGAGACGCTCGTCCTCACCCTCGTCATCTTCTTCGTCATCCAGAACTTCGTCGCCCAGCCGTACCAGGTCCAGCAGAACTCCATGGAGCGGACCCTGGAGCCCGGGCAGTACGTGCTGGTGGACAAGCTCACACCGCGGTGGGACCCCTACAAGCGGGGCGACGTCGTGGTGTTCACCCCGCCGCCCGCCTACACGCAGGACACGACGCCGTTCATCAAGCGCGTCATCGGGCTGCCTGGCGACACTGTGGAGATCAAGGACGACGGCAAGGTGTACGTGAACGGGGTGGCGCTCGACGAGCCGTACACCCACAAGAACGACGCCGGCGTCAACGAGCCCACTGTGCCGCTCACCAACCAGTCCTCATGGGTGGTGCCGGCCGGCGAGCTGTTCGTCATGGGCGACCACCGGGTGGCGTCCGCGGACTCGCGCGTCTTCGGGCCGATCCCGGAGTCGAGCGTCATCGGCCGCGCGTTCCTGCGCTATTGGCCTATCTCGACGATCGGCATCCTGCAGACTCCGAGCTATCCCGGTGTTCCCGCACCCCCCACCGCGCCCTGACCCGCACCGCCGGTGGTGACGCCCTTGCTGGTCATCGTCGCGGTCCTCGCGGTCGCAGGGGGCGTGGTGGCGGTCGCCGCGCCCAACCCCCGCCACGCGACGCTGGGCGCGTTCGCTGCGCTCCTGCTCGCCGGACTCATCGCCGACCCCCTCCCGTCCGCGGCGGGGCTTGTCGCGCGGCTCGCCGGTGCGGCGCTCGCCGGCTGGCTCGTCTGGACGGCGCTCCGCAAGGCGCCGGCCGCGTCAGCCCACAGTGCCCTTGGCTGGGCGGGATCGGCCGGCGTCGCCCTGGCGGCGTTCGCGACCGGCTGGCTCGCGGCGACGGCCTTCGCGCAGGCCCTGGCGTCGAGCGGTGCGGCCGCAGGCGACATCCTCGGCCAGACGCTCGGTGGCGGATCGCTCGTTGACCGCGCGGCGATCGGGGCCGCGGCGGCGCTGGGCGTCCTGGCCACGGCGCCGGTGATCATGCCCCGTGACGGCCATCGCCTCGGCCTCGGGGTCCTGTTGCTGGTCGCGGCGGGCGGCCTGCTGTGCGCGGCACTCGGCAACGCTCCCGCGGACGCGCTGGAGCTCGCCCTGGCGCTCCTCACTGCGCTCACGGGTGCGGCCGTCGCCGCAGTGACGGCCGCGATGCTGGCCGGGAGCGGGGACCTGGTCCTGCGCGACGCGCTCGCGCGCGAGCCCGCGGTCCACCATCGGACGGCCGACGAAGCCCACCCGGGCGACACGCGCTCGGGGGTCCCCGAATGACGCTGTTCGCGCTGCTCGTCGTCGGGGTCCTCGGCGCGGTCGGCACCGCCTGGGCGCTGCCGCGTGGCGGCGGCGTCGCCCGGGTCGCCGCTCTCGGCGGCGTCGTCGCCCTCGCGCTCATCGCGCTTCTGGCCGCCCTCTCCCCCAACCCGGACGCTGTCGCGGCGGACGCGACTGGCGCGGCACCCGGCACGCTGTGGAATGGCGCGATCGCCGCGGGCGGGTACCTGCGCCTCGTCGTGGTGCTCGGTGCGACGACCTCGGTCCTGATGTGCGTGCTCGCGTGGCTGCTCCGCGGCGTGCCCGGCCTGCGCGGTCTGCTCCCGGCGTCGCTTGCCGCGCTCGTGGGCACGACGGTTGCGCTCGGCGCGACCACCCCGCAGCTCGGCATCCTCGCCGCCGGCGCCACGGGCCTGGCCTCGATCCCCGCGGTGCTGGCCTCCACTCGGGGCGCGGCCGCAGCGGGGGTCGCCGCTCGCGAAGTCCGGATCGCCGTCGCGACGGCCCTCGTGGCGCTCGCCGTGGCCACCGTGATCCCGGCCGTCGCTCGACTCGTGCTGGCCAACGCCTCGGCCGATGCGGCCTCGGCTGGTTCGGGCGTCGCGGCGGCGATGGCGTTCGGGCTCCTCGTGCTGGCGATCGTCGTTGCCGCGCGGATGGGCGCGATCCCCTATCACGTGCGGATCAGCGCCCTCGCGGACACGGCTCCGGAGGGCTCGCTCCCGCTCCTGATGGCCTGGCTGCCGCTGCCCCTGGGCGCAGCGTCCGTGGGGGTGGCGGCGGGTGACTTGGCGCCCCTCGCGCTGGCCATCGGCTCGGCGCAGGCGCTCATCGTGGTTCTCGCCCTGCTCACGACCGTCGCCGCCGGGCTCGTCGCCGCCTTCCAGGACGATCTGCGCCACGCGGTCGGCTACCTGACCCTGGCCGACCTCGGGCTCGTCGTGCTCGCATTCGCGGCGCTCGACCCCGTCGTCTGGGGCCCGGCCCGCACCTGGCTGCTCACCGCCGCCGTGACCAAGACCGCGCTCCTGGCGTGGGCAGCCGTGGCCGAGGACCGGTTCGAGACCCGCTCCGTGCCCGACCTGCGAGGCTGGCTCCGCCCGTCGCCGATGCTGGGCCTGGCGCTGGCGCTGATCGTCGTCGCCACGTACGGGCTGCCCGGCTGGGCGGTGCTCACCGCCCGGCTCGACCTCACCGGGCATGCCGCGGGCGCCCCCTGGGATGCGCTCCTGCTGGGTGCGTCGCTGCTCACGCTGCCCGCCTACGCGCGATGGCTCTGGCTGGGGGTCGGCGCGCCGACGAGTCACGTCGACCGTGCGGTCCCGGAGTCCCTGGCGCTAGGCGGGCGGTCCGGGCCGGCGCGCCGGCTCGCGCTCCGGCCGCCCACGCGACGGCGCGGGCGCGACGAGGGGCTGCCGGTCGACCAGGAGGGCCCGAGCCTCTCGACGCCTGGACTCGCCACGGGCCGGGCACCGACGTGGCCGCCCGCCGCCGCACCGGTCCCCGCGCCGGCACGGGCCCGCCGCGCCGGCCCGCCCCCGGCCGCCGTGGCCGAGCAGCCACCTCGCTCGGTTGAACCAGGCGCTGGGCCCGAATCCGACGGCGATGGCGACGTACCCGAGCTGGGCCGCCGGCCGCAGCGCGCCGCCGTGTCGCGGTTGGGGATCCGCCCGAAGCCTGCTGCACAGATCAAGCCGGCAGCCCCGTCCCAGCCAGTCGTCCCGTCGAAGGCCCCCGTGGAGACGAAGCCTGCCGCGGAGACGGCCCTGTGGGGAGCGCCGGTTGCCGCCATCGAGCCCGACCTTCCGGCTCAGCCGACGCTGTTCGCGGTCACCGAGCTTGAGGCGGCGCCCAACCTCGACGCCGAGGCCCCGGCGCAGCCCGGGCTGGGCGGCGTGCGGGCCGGGACGGGCATGGGCCGGCGGCCCCGAATGCCGAACGGACCGTCGGGCTCGAGTCCGATGACGACGCCGAGGACGCCCGAGGCATCGAAGACGCTCCCGGAAGATCTGCTGGCGCCAGACGGGCCTGCGCCGCGGGCGGAGCCCGGTCCGCCCGACACGATGATCCTGGCGCGTCGCGGCCGGGCGCCGTCAGCTCCCGATGCGGCCGCGCGCGTGGCAGCAGCCGCCAGGCGGCATCGCGCGGACCTGCTCTCGACCGCGGTGCTGGCGCTCGCACTCCTGGCCACGCTGGTGGCGTCCGGCGCGTTCGACGTGTCCAGGGCCGCCTGCGAGCCGACCCAGGCCGTGCCCAGCATCAGCTGCAGCTAGCGTCCCGCTCCTGAGGTCGCCCGCTGGCTGCCGCGCGGGACCCCCGCGCCGGCGGCTGAGTCGTGCGGGGGTCGCCGCGCGCAGCGGCGTGCGCGGACGCCGGCCCGGACCGGGGGTCCGCGGCGCGGCGCGTGCGCGCGGGTGGCGCTTATGAACCCGACGCGACTCAGCCGGCGAGGGACCAGCGGATCGGGACGCCAGCGATCAGCAGGTCCTCGCCGCCCACCCCGCCCGCCCACCGCGTGAGCGGGCGGCGTGGGCTGCTCCGGCGGCGCCGGCTCAGCCCTCGGGGGCCAGCACCCATCGGTCGACCTCGCGCTCGTAGCTGAGCAGCTCGTCTGCCTTGAACCAGAGGGCGATCTCGGCCGCCGCAGTCTCGGGGCTGTCGGAGGCGTGGACCAGGTTCTGCGAGGTCTCGACGGCGAAGTCGCCGCGGATCGAGCCCGGGGCCGCCTCGTGCGGGCGGGTGGCGCCGTTCATGGCGCGCACGACGGGGATCGCGTTGGGCCCCTCGAGGACCGCGGCCACGAGCGGCCCGGACGTGATGAAGTCGACGAGGCCCTTGAAGAACGGCTTCTCGCGGTGGACCGCGTAGTGCTGCTCGGCGAGCGCACGATCCACCCGGACCAGCTTGAGGCCGACGAGCTTGAGGCCCCGCTCCTCGAACCGGGTGAGCACCCGGCCGACCAGCAGGCGCTGGACGCCATCGGGCTTGACGAGGAGGAGCGTGCGCTGGGGGTCCGCCATGGAGTTCTTGGATGCCTCTCGTGCCGCGGGCCGCTGCCGGACGCCGCAGGGGGATGTGACGGGACGCGTCGGCCGATAGCCTGGGCTCCGGTCTGACGCGGGGCAGAGGATACCGTGCCCGGCCAACCGTGGTCAGGCTTGGTCGTCGTCTGCCAGGGCGGGGTCCGCGTCGAACAGGCCGGGGCCAGACGGGCGCTGGCTGGCAACGCCGGGGGCGCTTGCGCGGCCCCGGGCGCGATCGAACGCCTCGAGCGCCTCCGCCTCCCTGCCCAGCAGCCGAAGGGCGTCGCCGCGGACGAGTGCGAGGAGCGCCTGGTCATCGCGACCCGTGACGGCGCGCAGCACGTCCTCCGCGAACTCCGGTGCGAGCCGCATCGCCACGCCCAGCAGGAGCGCAGCGCGGGTCGCGTCGCCGCGGGCGAGGGCCGCCCGGCCGCCGGCGAAGGCCTCGGACG